>NZ_CAAAFS010000176.1:0-31297 GCF_900634755.1 Protofrankia symbiont of Coriaria myrtifolia | reverse complement strand
GCCCGGCATGACTCGCGTGTAGGCCGCGCCCGGCCCCGCCACCGAAACCGAACGCGATCCGCGCCACCGGAACCACGGTGACCTTCTCGCGCACGACCGGCTCCCCGAACACCGCCGTCACCGACGCGCGCGCACCGATCCGGTCCACCACCCGCTCCAGCAGCGCCGCCGCCGCGTCGGCCGAATCCCGCACGGGGGCCGGCCGTTCGCCTTGTCTGTCGGAGGCGGTCATCGCACTTCCCCGTCTTCCGCGTGCGGGCGCACGGCGGTACCGAGAATGTGAGCGGCCGCAGGTGAGGGGACGCGCGTGGCCGGGAACGCGAAGCGGTCCAGCACGGTGACGTCGAACCCCGCGCCGCGGATCGCGGCCTCAGTGACGCGGCCGGTGTGGCAGCCCCCGCACAGCAGCGGCCACACCGTCGCGTCCACGGCCTTCTGCACCCGGCGCATCCGCGCACTGCCTGCCCGCACATGCTCGAAGAACCGCGACTGCCCGCCCGGGCGCAGTACCCGGTACGCCTCCCCCAGCGCCGCGTCAGGGTCGCGGACCGAGCACAGCGTCATGCAGAACACCACCGCGTCGAACGCCCCGTCCTCGAAGGGGCGGCGCCCGCGCCCGCGGTGCCGTCCACGTGGCCGGCGGCCGCCCCGCGGCCCGGGCTGTCGTCCGGGTGACTGGTGGCCGCCGGACCGGGCAGGCAGCGGGCGAGCAGGTTGAGCGCGTCGGTGGTGTTGCGGGTGAACACCACGACGTCCTCGGGCCGCGCGCCGACTCGTACAGCGCGGTGGTCACCTGGGAGGCATATCCGGCGCCGCGGTGGACGCTGGCGTAGACATGACCTGCGCCGAGCATACCGGGGATGCCGGACACACGCCGCCGACGGCGACAGCCCCGGCGGCCGGGAGCCGCCGGGCGGCCCGTTCGCGGGCACGGGCTACGGGCTGCCGAAGTCCGGGAGGATGAGCGAGCCGTCCTCGGCGAACGAGAAACCGGGATTGTGGGCGATCTCCCACGCGTGGCCGTCGAGGTCGGTGAAAACCCCCGCGTAGCCGCCGTAGAACGTCTCGGTCGCGGGGCGGGTGACCGTGGCACCCGCCCGTTGCGCCGCCGCGATGATGCCGTCGACCTCCGCTCTGGAGCGGACGTTGTGCGCGAGCGCGACACCGCTGAACCCGCCTGCCCGCCCACCGGCACTCCCCTCGGCGTCCTCGGCGATACCGCAGTCACGGGCCAGCTTGTCGCGTCCCCAGAGCACCAGAACGGCGCCGCCAGCCTGGAAGAAGACGGTCTCCTCGAGCTCCTGGCCCTGCCAGCCCAGCCGCTCGTAGAACGCCCGGGCACGCCCCACGTCCCCGACACCCAGTGTGATCAGACTGATCCGCTGCTCCATGAGCGGAAGGTACCCGGCCGTTTTCTCCGGCGAGGGGCGGCCTTCCGGACGGATCGCTGCGGACCCTCCCATCCCGCCCGGCGGCCCGTCCGCGATGACGGTCGCGGGCCCGTGGCCGGCAAGGTGCGGGGCATCGGGAGTTTCGGGTTCTGAGATGTCTCGCGGCTGGTGGGACAGCGTCGGACTGATGATCGAAAGGATGCTGCCGGGAACGGTGCGGGATGGCCCGGGCGGGGCGTCAGAGCGGGTGAACAAGAATAAACGAGGATTGTGGTGGCGGGTCGGTTGTACAGTGCCGAGCATGGCATCCCGCCGCATTCTGCTGCACAGCGATCGCGTGATCGATCACGCGCTTGTGGCCAGCGCGGCGTGTACCAGCGGGTGTGGCCCGCGCGGGATGTGCTGACAACCGCGGACCGGCGCCACGGCACCGGTTCCGGTCGCGTCATCCCAAGCCGTCCGGTCACACCGGTACGTCACCGGCCCGTCTGAATCATCCCGTTCCGACCGCTCGTCCGGATTCTGGCGCGTTCTCCGATTTGCCGTGCGCACCTGGTTGTCAACCAGCCGATTTTTCTCGGGGGCGGCGGTTGCGCCGGGAACGCCGGTCGGCGGTGACGGCAGGAACGCCGAGGTGCGCGTCACGGCCTGCGGGCCAGTCGTCCCGAGGGTCCACCGGCAACGCGAAAAAAATGTAATCACGCTGTTTTTCCACCCGTACCGCTCGCCATCCGTATCGCTTTCCGCCCGTACCGACAGGGAGTCGAGCATGCCACTCATCCACCCACTACTCGCGGGCACCGCCCTGGTGCCCGATTCCCTGCTGCGGGACGAAAACGAAACGGTGGAACCGCATGTGTTGGCCGCGCTGACCCGCTCCCTCGGTGCCGCGACCGGGATATGGACGGCAATCCTGCGCCACGACCCGGTCAACCGCTGGTACACCCGGCTCGTGCTGTCCGGATCGGTCGAGGTGTGGCTGATCAGCTGGTGCCCGGGCCAGTACACCCGCGCGCACGACCATGGCGGCGCGTTCGGTGCGCTGAGCGTCATCCAGGGACCCGTCACGGAGATCGCCTGCGACGCGGACTGGCGGCCCCGTGACTGGCGGCAGCATGAACGGGTGGCGTCACTCACATTCGATCGGAACCACATTCACAAGGTGGGAAATTCGGGGACCATCCCGGCCGCGACCATCCACGCCTACTCTCCCCCGGAACTGCCGATGCGGTACGCACCGGACGCCGCCGAGCAGGCGGTCGAGGGCTTCCTGCTCGAGAACGCGCTCGGTGGCGCCGCCACTGGGGACGCGGCGGGGGCGCTCGCCGTGGGCGGAGGGCGGCCGTGAGCGGCAGCCGGATCGACGCAGTGCTTGCCCGGGCACGCGCCCGCCTGGAGCGTCTCGACCCGCCTACGGCCGCGGCGGCGGTGGCGGACGGGGCACTGCTGGTCGACATCCGGCCCGCGGCCCAGCGCGGCGCCGAGGGCGGCATCCCCGGCGCGCTGATCATCGAACGTAACGTCCTGGAGTGGCGGCTGGACCCCACCAGTGACGCACGTCTCCCGCAGGCCACCGGCGACGACATCAAGGTCATCATCATCTGCTCGGAGGGGTACACCTCCAGCCTCGCGGCGGCGTCCCTGCAGGATCTGGGCCTGCGCCACGCCACCGACGTCGTCGGCGGCTTCCGCGCGTGGGAGCGCAGCGGCCTCCCAACGATCACTCACAGCAGCAAAGATCATCACCTTCAGTAACTAACTTCACTGAAAGGTCTTGGCCGATCTCTTAGCGTAAGGGTGCTCACTATCACGGTGAGTAACGGGGATGACCGCCGGAGCCCGTCCGCATCCCCGTGTCGGCCACACGCGCGGACGGGGCCGGGGCCCATCTGCCCGGAACGGCGGCAGAGGGGTGATGGCATGTCCATCTCGAGCCGTACGGTCTCACCCACGATCACCGCGGTTTCCTGCGCCGTCGCCGTCGCGGTGGCCCTGACGCCTCATCCGGCCGGCGCGGCCATCGCGTCGGCCGGCGACGCGCCCGCCGCGGCCGCCGCGGCCCTGGGCGCCCCGACGACGGGGCAGGGATCCGCAACGACCTGGACGGACGGGCAGGAGTCCGCCAGCGGCAGGCAGAAGCCCAGCAACACCAGGAAGAGGGCCACTGGCGACAGGCAGAGGTCCGCCGGCAACCGGCGGAAGTCATCCGACAGCAGAAAGGAATCCACGGGCGGCAGGCAGGAATCATCAGGTAACGAATGGGAATCATCCGGTAACGGATGGGGATCCTCCGACGGCGAATGGGAATCCTCCGACGGCAGGCAGGAGTTCCCCCGCAGGTCGTTGCGGCTGGGCAGCCAGGGCGACCCGGTGGCGCGGCTGCAGATCCGGCTTGGGATCTTCGCCGACGGGAGGTTCGGCCCGCGGACCGCGCGCGGCGTCCGCACCTTCCAGTCCGGCGCCGGCCTGACCATCGACGCCGTGGTCGGCCCGCGGACCTGGGGTGCGCTCTTCGGCGCGTCAGCCGCGCCGACGGTGTCCGCCCCGGCCTCAGCCCAGCCGGTGCCAGCGCTGCTGACAACTCCGGCAACGGCACAACCGGCGGTGGCGTCAACGGCGGCGCTGACAGTGGCTCCGGTCGGGGCGTCCACCTCGGTCGCGGCGGCGGCGTTCGCGGTCGCCCAACAGCAGATCGGCAAACCGTACCGCTACGGTGCCGCCGGGCCGAACGACTTCGACTGCTCTGGTCTGGTCAAGTACGTGTACGCCCAGGTCGGCGCCTCGGTCCCCCGTACCACCTACGACCAGTTCGCCGCGTTGCAACCGGTCAGCCGCGCCGACGCCCGGCCAGGAGACGTGATCTTCTTTCTCGACGCCGAGGGGGAGGCCTACCACGACGCCATCTACGCCGGAAACGGACAGATGATCGTTTCGCGTCGGCCCGGCACCAACGTCCAGTACCAGGAGATCTGGTCGGGCGACTATCGCATCGGACGGGTCTGAAGACCGGAGGACCTGTGGCTTCCAGTCGGACGGGAAGCATGATCGCATCACCTTGGGCGCTCTGACCGTAGACTCTGCGCCACGCGCTGCCGGCGATCATAGCTGTGATTCTGCTCACCCTTGCGATCGTCAGGAACACCGTCCCCGATTCCCCGGGGGCGGGCGGGGACCCGGGATGCCCGGTTTGGTAGCACCGGGCATCTACTACGAGTGGTAGTACGTACACGCAACGCTGCGATTTGACAACGGAACGCCGATCGGCAGGGCCAGAACCGAGTGTGTTGGGCGTGCTGCGGACGCGAGCGTTCCGGAACCCTTGCTATCCCGTCGAGAGCCGTCTACGTTCCTCGGTTAACGAGACGAGACGGGTTCGTTTCCGACGAAGAGGGTGTCCAGGCGTGCGCAATTCATGCCGGACAACCCTGAGTCCGTCCCTCCCCGAGGTTGTGGTTCCGCGTGAGAAGAGGAGTCGATGTGCCTTCCAACACATCCACTCGCTGCCGCGCATTGTCATGTCCGCCGCAAGCGACGTCCCCAGGAGACATCATGCTGAGTCAGCTGCGGCTGCTGCCCACAGGTAGCACTGCCGCCTACCACCATCGGCTCGGATTGTGCCCCGATAGCGGCAGAATCGGCGGAATCTCATGAGCGCCGGCGTACCGGTCCTGCCCGGACGAGACCTTCCGCCGCAGCCCTACGGTGCTGGCTGGCCCACCTACTGGCGGCAGGAAGCCGCCTGCCGGGACGGGGATCCCGACGCGTTCTTTCCGCCGGACGGACGTAACACCAAGGCCCGGGCCGCGGCGGAAACCCGGGCGCGGAAAGTATGTGCCGGCTGCTCCGTGCGGCGGGCCTGTCTCGCGACCGCCTTATTCCGCCAGGAGGAACACGGCGTGTGGGGTGGGCTTACCTCGGACGAACGCAATTCCGTGGTTCCCCGTGGCCGGCTCAGCGCGGACGAAGCCCTTGCCTTTGCCGACCGTCTGCTGCTTTCCACGTACGCAACCAGCTGATCCTTTCGGTCGGTTTTTAGCTCCACCGTAGGACATCTTTCATCACCTCGGGTGAGGCACCGCCGTCGATGTGAGCTGTCGATGTGAGCGGGTGCCTCGCCCGGCGCCATGGCCGGGGCACCGATGATCGGCAACGGTCGGCACGGCACCGGCAGGCGAGGCTTCCCTCGTCCGGGTGCGTGAGGCTTCCCATGCGGGTGAGATGCCGCCGGATGAGGCGGGCGCCCCGCGGCGGGCGTAGAAAAGAACCATTGACGCCCCGGTCCGAGATGGGCAGGCTGCGTGTCGTCGCCGTCCGAGGAGGAGTTGCGTGTCGCCTCGTCCCGCGCCCGGTCGCGGCGTCCGGGTGTCTGCCAATCTCCCTCCCCCCACAGGTCTCTCCTCACGGGCCGTGCGGTGAGGCCGCTGCGTCGCCTGTTGCTGCTGCGCCACGGCAAGTCCGACTGGGCCGACGGCAGCGTGCCGGACGCCGATCGCCCGCTGTCGCCGCGCGGCCGGGCCGCCTGCCGTCTCATCGCCGAGCATCTGACAGCCGACCAGCTCGCGCCCGACCTGGTGCTGTGCTCCTCGGCCCGCCGGACCCGTGAAACCGTCGAGCAGATCGCCGGAGCGCTGCCGGCGGCCGTCCCGGTACTGACCGAGGATCGGCTCTACCTCGCCGACGTGTCGGACCTGCTCGACCGCCTTCGGGAGCTCGACGACGGCGTCCCCACCGTCCTGCTGGTCGGCCACAACCCGGGTATCCACGCTCTCGCCACCGGTCTGCTCCCGGTCGGCGAGCGCTCGCGCCTGCCCACCTTCCCCACCGCGGCGCTGGCCGTCGAGGACCTGGCGGTGGGCCGCTGGGCGGAGCTGGGGCCGAGTACGACGCGGCTGGTCTCGTTCGTCACCCCACGCTCGCTGGCCGGCTCCAGCAGCCACTGAAGCCCCTGGGCCCCTGACCCGCCGGTGGCTGGCAGCTACCGCGGCCGTCCTGGCCCGGTATGGCCCGGCCCGGCGTGGAACACGGGTATGGCCCGGATGGTAACGGCTGCCGCGGCAACGTACGAGGCCACGGCAACGACGAAGGACGACACCTCGTGCCGCACTGTGCGCCGCGGGCGTCAACCGTCGTGCGTGGCGACGTGCCCTGCCCGGTCGGGCAGGGCGGGGCTGATCATGTTTTTCGGGTGTTTCCCGCGACCGCGGTACGCGGGTGGAGCGTCAGTACGCCTGTTCCATGATCTGGGAGGCGACGGCAGTGATCAGGCCGACGACCAGGGCCACGCCGGTCACGATCCACAGCGGTACCGAGTGCAGGACGAGAGCGAAGACACCGACCGTGAACGCCGCAATGATCAGAAAAACCGCGGTCCACGAACCCACGTTCGCCTTGTGGTGACCGCTGGAACTCGCCACGTCCGCTCCTCAGCCCATCAACGATCAGCCAACCTGGGTGGTGGCTGCTGTCACCGCCCGAGACTACCGGTAAGCCACGGCAGAATCCTGCCGGTTACTCACAGTAAGACAAGGAGGACTCAGACTGTCTTCTGACCAGGGCCCTGGTCAGATTGTCAAAGCTCGGGCAGGTCTTCAAAGGTAGCCGGCGAGCTGGGCGAGGTCGTCGAGCTGGTCGCTCAGCCAGCGTCCCACGTCGTGCGTGCGTACCTGTTCGGCCGCCGCGGCCAGCCGCCGCTGCCGCTCCTCCAGCGGCATGGTCAGAGCCCCGTACAGGGCGTCCGCCATCTGCTGGACGTCGAAGGGGTGCAGGGTGACCGCGTACTCCCCCAGCTCCTCGTGGGCTCCGGCGTTCTCCGACAGGGCCAGCACGCCACCGCGCCGGTTGACCACCGCGACCTCCTTGGTCACGAGGTTCATGCCGTCCGCCAGCGCGTTGACCAGGATCACGTCGCAGATCGAGTAGGCGGCCACCGCGAGCGGGAAGTCCTCCGCCATCCGCAGGTCGATGGGCTGCCGGCCGTCCTTGGTGTGCCGGGCGTTGATCTCCGCCACCACCGCGCCGATCAGCGCGATGTAGTCGGCGTACTCGGGCACGTCGGTGCGGCTGGGCTGAAGCAGGGCGAGGAAGCTGACCTTGCCGACGAGCTCCGGATGCTGGTCGAGCAGTGCGCCGAAGGCCAGGAAGCCCCGCACGACGTTCTTGCTCGGGTCGGTGCGGTCCACCCGCAGAATCAGCTGCCGCTCCCCGTCCAGGAAGGTGTACCGCAGCATGGCGACGTGCCCGGCGACGTCCTCGGTGCTCAGCGTCGCCTCCAGGGCGGCGGTGTCCACCGAGATCGGGTAGTAGCGGGCCCGCACGACCCGGTCGTCGACGAACACCAGCAGATTGTCCAGGTCGACGTCCAGGCCGAGCAGGTCCTGGGCGCACAGGACGAAGTGGCGGGCGTAGCGCCGGGTGTGGAAGCCGACGACGTCGCTGCCGAGCAGGCCGCGCAGCAGCCGTTCCCGGATACCGGCCGGCAGGATCCGCCACTCGTCCGGCCCCGGCCACGGGATGTGGATGAAATGGGTGAGCACGACGTCCGGGCACAGCTCGCGGACCCGCTCGGCCACCAGGTAGAAGTGATAGTCCTGCAACAGGACCAGCGCCTTGCCACCGCGGGCGCGAACCTCGTCGACGACCGCGTCCGCGTACACGCGGTTGACCGCCGCGTAGCCGTTCTCGAACGCGTCGTGCTCGGCCAGGGTGATGACGGGTGACAGCGCCCGGCCGTAGAGCCCGTGCTGGACGAACCACAGGATCGGGTTCGACCAGACGCTGTAGAAGTCCGCGTAGGCGGCCGGGTCGGTGGTGACCAGCCGGACCCGGATCGAGGGGCCGTCGGGTTCGTCCTCGACGACGTGGGGGTATGGAGACGTCTGCACGAGGATCGAGCCGCCCTGCGCTTCGCTGGCGACGACAGCGTCCTCCTCGGTGGACGCCCCGCACACCCAGACGGCGTCGTCAAGATGCTCGGCGAGGCCGGAGAGGGCTGACACCAGCCCGCCCGCCCCACGGTTGACGGTGCGTCCGGACACGTCACGGTCGAAGCTCACCGGGCCGCGGTTGGACAGCAGCACCAGCGGCAGGTTCAGGATGGGGGTAGCCGGCACGGTGGTGGGGCCTCCTTAGTGATCCACGGCGGGGACCTCGGCAGTACGGAAAGATCGTTCCCGCGTCGCCCACGACCCTCTGGTCGCACATGGCAGTGGCACCGGATGGCCGTCAGACCGGTGAACGCCCACGCACTAACGTCCCCGCGGACCTCCGACCGCGCGATGAGAGCATGATCGCTTTACCCTCGGCCTCTCTGGATGATTCGGACTTTAGTGAGGCCCGCTAAAAGACGCATCGGGTTGCAGGGAACATGCGGACTTGTTACCCGGACCCTCACCTACGACACGTTGGCGACCGACAGCGGGCACCCGCTCACGGAGAATATACCCCTTGTCGGCATTCACGCGCAGCCGATCCAGATATGCCCGTTTGATCCCGACCGGGTCGTGACAGCCCGAGCCGGCCCGCGGCGGTCCCGCGGTGAGTACCGGCCGACGCGAACAGCGATCACCGACGGCTGCCCGCGGCACCGGGGCACATGCGGTGCATCTCCGGGGCGGTCGGCCGGCGGCTGCCCCGGACATGGCCGGCCCCTGGAGAACCGTCCGCGGCCCACACGGAAGAAGCCGGTCGGCCCGGACGAGCGATCTACAGGCTGTCGCTGTAGTCGCGGACCTCCTGCACCGCCGACCCGAGCGCCGCCAGCGAGTCCTGGATGCGCTCCCGGGTCTCCACCAGCGCGCTGGTCAACTGCTCCACGGCGCGGTGCGCGCTGCCGTCGGTCGCGGCCAGGACGATCGCCTGCGCTTCTTCGATCATGGTCAGCGCGCCGTCCAACTGACCGGTGACCTCGTCGGTACGCCGGAACGCCTCACCAAGCTGGGACTTGACGTCGGCGATGGTGCTCGTCACGGAGGTCCTGCCCTTCTTCTGTCACGTCCGCTCTTGTATCCCACCTGCGGAGCCATGTCCCTGAAGGCCCCCCACGAGGCCTGCGCCCCCGAAAGCCACTGCCGGGCCGCACCCCTGAAAGCTCCTGCGGGGCTTGTACCTCCGGGGACGTGCATGCCCCAGGGACAGCGCCCCGGAGGGCCGGCGGCCGGGTCACTTCCGCTGCGGATGTCGCGGCGCGCCGACACCGAGCCCGAACCGCAGCGCCAGCACCAGCGCCACCAGCGAGGCGATCACGTCGGTCGGGTCCAGCGACGCCACCCGTATGGTCGCCAGCACCGCGGCACCGGCCGTACCGGCCCCGAGCAGCGCCGCACGGGCAACCTCCACCCGAGCCACGTCGGTCGCCACCGCCACACCGACGGCGGTGAGCACGGCGGCACCGGTGAGGGACGGCAGCGCCGCAACCCCGAACAACACCCGCAACACGGTCACCCCACCAGCCACCAGCAGGCAACCCAGACCGATGACGATCGCGGCCGAGGCCGACGAACCGGACCGTGTGACCGCCCGCAGCTCGGCTGCGTGCCCCATCGCGATCAGGCACAGCTCGTGAGCACGCCCCGGCGCCTCGGACGGCTCGAACGGAACCGCCGCACCGGCGGAGGCCGCCCTGACCACCTGTCTGGTACGTGCCCGCCGCTGCGGCGCGGCGCCGCCGGCCGGGCGCGCCCGGCCCGGCTCACCGCGGCGGTGCTGGGCCCGGGCGATCGGCCGGCCACCGGGCCCGTGCCCACGGCCAGGCCCGGTGACGACGGGTATGTCACGGTCGGACGTGCGGCCGGCCACGTCGTGGCCGGCCACGTCATGGCCAGGTACATCATGGTCGGACAGGTAACGATCAGAAAAATCGTGATCGGCTGCGGCGACGGCGGGCACGTCGTCGGCCCGCTCCACCGGAGGCGGCCGGAGCTGGTCAAGGCTGCTGATCCCGTGGTGCGCGAGCGGTTCGGCCACCGTCCGCCACACCTCGTCGACCTTGGCGCGGATCGCCTCCGCCGACTCCCGGTGCGCCTGCGCGAGCGCGGCACGCCGCTGCCGGCCGGCGGACATCCGGTCCTCCACCTTGTTCCTGGCCTGGTTGAGTTCGGCGAGCAACGCCCGGTAGCGCACGGCCGCGATCAGCGGGTCGTCGAGGTCGGGATCACGCAGGGCGGGCTCCAGGACGGGCTTGTGGTGGAGGTCGACCCGGCGCCGCGGGTCGACCTCCGGTACGGCGAGGAAGCCACCCGGCTGGTCGGGCACGTCAACCATGATCCTCGTTTCGTGGGTTGCGGGCGCGCCGGTCACCGGCCCGGTCGTTGCCCCGGTGGCCGGTGGCCGGCGGCACGGGAGGGCGCCGGCGCCGTTGCCGTCGACTCGTCCAGTGTCGTCGACGCGTCCAGCCGGCCCGGTCACCCCGGTAGCCTCCTCCACGACTCCTGGTCGTGCCGCGGGTCACCCGCCACCGCCGCCGGCGGCTCGGCCTGGGCCGGCAGCGGCGAGAACGGGACAATCGTGCGGGTCTCCGCATACCCGTTCCGGTCGAACAGAACCGCCCGGTTCGGGCCCGTCCCCGCGGTGACCGACCGGTTGCCCGCGAGACTGAACAGGTCGCTCGCAGGCACGCCGACCGCGACCCACGCCCCCACGTCGTCGCGGTGCATGGGGCCGAGATCGTCGAGCAGCCGGCCCGGGCCGCGCCACCAGCCGAGCAGGTGCACCCGCTGGCCAGGGCCCCGACGGGTGACGAAACGCAGGTCGTCCAGGCCCGAACGGCGGGCGGGAGGCTCCTTGGCCTCCAGGACGGCCCGCCCGGCGTCGGCGGCGAACAGGACGAGCAGCCGCACCGGCCGGGCGAACCTCTCGTAGGACCGGTCGCCGGGCCAGGGGCCGCCGGCCGCGCCGGCCAGCGCGGTCTCCTCCCGGTCCCGTACCTCGTCGCTGATCTCCCGCAACACCCGGCGCAGCGCCGCCGGCGGATGGACCCGGGCGGACTGCCCGACGGCACGGACCCGGCCGGCGAGCACCTCCGCCGCCTGCGTGGTCTCGGCGGTGACCGCGACGATGTCGACCCGTACGCCGCCCGGCGCGTCCTGGCCCGCGACGCTCACCACGGCCGCCTGCAGCACCCCGACCGCCTCCCGGCGCAACGGGCCGAGCACCGCGAGGTTGCGTCCCGGCAGCGGGGACAGCCGCACCCCCACGGCAGCCGGATGCAGGTCGAGGGGGACCCCTACCAGGGCCAGCGGCTCGGCCGTCCCGGCGGTGCCCGCGCCGTCCCCGCTGTCGGCACCGCCGATCGCGCCACTGCCGTCGGGGCTGCCCTCGAGGGCTGCGGCGTCGGCGGCGCCGGCACGCTCGGCGCGCTCCACCGGGACGGGCGTACCCGCGAGCGACCGGTAGAGCTGGTTGTCGTCCAGGATCGCCGGTGCGTGGCCGACGAAAACCCGTGGCCCGGGTCGGCCCGGCGCGCCGGGCGCCCCCGCCCCCGCCAGGCTCGCGCGCAGCGACGTGAGCACTGCCGGGGTGGGGTAGGCCACCCGGACGAGTTCGTTGCCGGCCGGGTGGCCGTTACGCCGGTTGACGATGGCCTCCCCCACGCCCGCGAGCGCGCCCGCCGCCTCGTTGGTGGTCGACAGCAGCACCCGGGACTCCGAGATCGAGGTGCGCAGCGCGATCCGCAACGCGAACTGACCGAAGATCGAACCGCGCTTGCCGGCGGTGGCGTCCAGGGCGTCGATGCCCGACAGCGTCTGGCTGGCCAGCAGCAGGTGGATGCCGTAGGCGCGGCCCTGGCGGGCGAGCGCCTCCAGATGCGAGACCGCCTCCCGCGACACCGCGTCGAGCGGGGTGAGCATCACCTGGAACTCGTCGATCACCACCAGGATCCGCGGCCAGCCGGCGCCGCCCTGCGCGGCCCGCAGGCCGCGCAGGTCCCGGGCGCCAACGGCCCGCATGGCCAGGGCCCGGCGCTGCATCTGGGCGCGGACATGGCGCAGCACGGCGACGCCGAACTCCCGGTCGCTGTCCATCCCGATGGTGTCCGCGTGCGGCAGCACGAACGGGTCGTCGGCCCGGGGGGCGAACTGGGCGAACTCCAGGCCCTCCTTGAAGTCGAGCAGGTGGAAGCGCAGCTGCTCGGGGGCGTAGCGGGCGGCCAGCCCGTACACCACGTCGAGCAGCAGCGTCGACTTGCCCGAGCCGGCCTGCCCGCCCACAAGAGCATGGACGGTGTCGTCGTCGAAGCGGAGCGTGACCGGACCGTCCGGTCCGAACGCCACCGGGACGCTCAGACCACCGGCCGCGTCGAAGCTCCACAACGTGTCGGGAAGCAGCGCCCGGGCGTCCGGGTGGCGGGCGGCCTCGACGGCCGTCGAGGCCGCGACGGACTCGGCGACCGCGGCCACCAGCTCGGGCGGCGGCGGGTCGTCCAGCTCGCATTCCAGCGGCCCGGCCAGCGAACAGCTCCAGACCGTCGGGGCGGCCGCGGAAACCCGGTCGCCGTCGGGCACGCCCCCGGCAGCGGTGAACAGACCGTCCACGGCGGGATCCTCGGTGGGCCCGGTCGCGCGCAGGGTCTCGGCGCCCGTCAGCGTCTCGTGCCCCCGGCGGCCGACGACGGCCGCACCGCCGTCCTCCACCAGCGCGATCACGTGCACGCCGCACGCGGGGCCCTGGGCGGCGACCGCCTCCAGCGCCCGCGCGGCGTCGTCGGCCAGCGACGGCCAGGCCAGCAGCACCAGCAGCCGCCACGGCTCGGCCCGGGGCAGGCCCGCGGCCTCCCGTTCCCGCAGGGAGGCGAACCGGCCACCAAGCCGGTCGACGGTGATGCGCCCGACGTCCGCGGACAGCTCCCCCAGCGCGGTCTCCAGCCTGGTCCGGGTGGTCAGGGTGGGGCTGACCACGCCGGCGGCCCGCAGCGGGGCGAAGCCGGCGAGCCCGGCGCCAAGCTCGTAGGGGTCGTAGACGGTGACCCGGACCGATCCCGGTGGTGCCGCCGCGAGCACCCGGGTGAGCAGTGCCCGTACGACGCCGACGCCCTCGGCCCGGCGGTCACGGTCCACCACGATCCGCAGGTTGCCGCCGTCGAGGAGACTGACGGCCAGCGGCACCTCGGCGGTCTGCCCGCCGGGCAGCAGAGGTGGGACGAGTACCCGGCCCACCCGCCACAGCCCCGGCCGGTAGGGACGCCCGGCCGCCGGCCGTGGTCGCGGACGGCCTGGCAGTTCCGGCAGCTCGGGCAGGGCGGTGGCGGCCCCGCTCCCCGGCGCGTGGCCGGCCGGTTCGGGCGACGGCCACAGCGGTGACGACCAGGGCGCGCTGGCGAGGTCCGGCGTCTGTCCACGGGCGATCGCGGCGGCCATCCCGATCGCGGCCGGCAGCTGCTCGTCAGCAACGTCGGGGATGGCGTGCCAGACATCCACGGAAGGCGCCCGCTGGCCGGGCGGGCGGGCCCGGCCGCCGGATGCTGGCCCGTCCGCGCCGGGCCGTTCGACCTGGTCGGCCAGCGCGTCCAGTTGGTCGGCAAGGCTCAGCGCCTCGCCCAGGCATGTCTGAATGCCGGTGACGAGTGTCCGGACCCGCCGAGTGCCCGACACCACGACCTCCCCGCGCTCACACCGATGCCACGACGGAGCACCAACCTAACGGCAAGATCCGGTCAGGGCGGGGTTTTCCCTGACTCCAACGGTGTCCGCGAATGTGACGCTACCGGACGAGGACATCCGTACATCGTGCCCGGGCCAGGTGGGGATGGTCCAGTACGGACGGCTGGGCATCCGCGGTGTCGGCCCAGCTGACCAGGCCGGTCGGGCCGGTCGGGCCGGTCGGGTCGGTGACGTCGGTGGGTCAGCCGCCGGTGGACCGCCGGTAGACCCGGATACACCACGGCACGAAGACGACGAGCATCCCGACACACCACGCCAGCGACTGGAGCAGCGCGGAGGCCACCGGGCCGCCGAGGAACAGCGCCCGCGTCGCGTCGATCGTCACGGTGATCGGCTGATGCTCGGCGAAGGCCTGCAGCCAGCCCGGCATCGTGCTGACCGGGACGAACGCGGAGCTGGCGAAGGTCAGCGGGAAGACCCAGATGAACCCGGCCGACTGCGCCGCCTCCGCGTTGCGCACCGACAGCCCGATCACCGCCGACACCCAGGCGAACGCGTAGGAGAACAGCAGCATGAGGGCGAAGCCGACCAGCACCGCGGGCACGGTCGTGTCACCGAAGCGGAACCCGACCGCGATCCCGACCAGCAGCATGATCGCGACTACGAACACGTTGCGGAACAGGTCCGAGAGGGTCCGGCCGGCCAGCAGCGCGCCCCGCGACATCGGCAGCGAGCGGAACCGGTCGATCAGGCCACGCTGGCGGTCCTCGGCGAGCCCGACACCCGTCACCATGCTGCCGAAGATCGCCGTCTGGATGAAGATCCCGGGCATCAGGAAGTCCACGTAGTCCACCCCGGGCCCGACGTTGATCGCGCCACCGAACACGTAGACGAACAGCAGCACGAACATCACCGGCTGGATCGTGGAGAACACCAGCAGCTCGGGCACCCGCCAGGTCTGGATCAGGTTGCGCCGGCAGACGACCCAGGCGTCCAGTAGCGACCAGACGAGCCTGCTGCGGCCCTCGACCGGCCGGACCGCGACGGCGGCGGCGTTGCCGCTGATGGTGCTCATGTCGTCACCAGATCCTCGGTGGTGGTGCTCTCGTGCGGGCTCGTGGCCGTGCCCTCGTCGCGCGCGTGATGGCCGGTGAGTGCCAGGAAGACGTCGTCGAGGGTGGGCCGGTGCAGCGCGATGTCCTCGAGGGCCACGCCCACCTCGTCGACGCCGCGGACCAGGTCCGGCAGCACGCCGGCACCGCGGTTCATCGGCGCGCTCAGCCGCCGCCGGTCGACGTCGACACTCACCTCGCCGGAGGCGAACCGTGCCAGCACGCCGCGCGCGGCGTCGACGTCCCCGCCCCGGGTGATCACGATGTCGAGACGGTCCCCGCCCACCTGCGACTTCAGGTCGTCGGCGGTGCCCTCCGCGATGACCCGGCCACCGTCGATCACCGAGATGCGCCGGGCCAGCTGGTCGGCCTCCTCCAGGTACTGCGTCGTCAGCAGGACGGTGGTGCCGTCCCGGACGAGTTCCTCGATGACTTTCCACATCTGGATCCGGCTGCGCGGGTCGAGCCCGGTCGTCGGTTCGTCGAGGAAGAGCATGGGCGGCGCGAGGATCAGGCTGGCGGCCAGGTCGAGCCGCCGGCGCATACCACCGGAATAGGTGCCGGCCTGTCGGCGGGCGGCGTCGGTGAGGTCGAAACGTTCCAGCAGGGTTTCGGCACGGGCCCGCGCCGAAACAACCGACAGCCGGTAGAGCCGGCCGAACATCTCCAGGTTCTCCTGGCCGGTGAGCCGTTCGTCGACGGCGGCGTACTGACCGGTGAGCCCGATTCGGGACCGCAGTTCACCCGCGCGTCGGCTGACGTCAAGACCGAGAACCTCGGCATGTCCGGAATCGGCACGCAACAAGGTGGTGAGAATTTTCACAGCGGTCGTCTTGCCGGCGCCGTTCGGACCGAGGACCGCGTGTACTGTCCCGGTCGCCACGCTGAGATCCAGACCGGCGAGCGCGACGCTCGTGCCGAAGCGCTTGTGCAGGTCGTGCGCGAGTACCGCGGGTTTGTCAGACACAGTTGGCGATCGTACGGCACGCCACCGACAGGTTCGGGAACGGCGAAGTGACCTGCCGCTGCGCGTGTACGACGGCTCTCCCGGCCCGCCCCGACCACTCGACGATCATCCAACCGGGCGGCCGGCCGGGGCCGGCGCGAGACGGTACGGAGCATCGACGGCGACGGGAACGGCGGTGGCGCCGGCGGCCGCGGGCACCGCTGCCGCCCGGGCATGTCACGGGCGGGAAGCCGTCCCGGCCGTGACATCCGGAGAAATCGCCCGCCCGGATGCGGGAAACGGACGGCGGGAAAACAGCGCCGCTTCCCGGAACACTGAATCCGATATCGACAGCCATTTTCAGCGCAAATGACGGGACTGGTTGAAGGAAGTAACGTTGAAAGCGGGGGCGGCCATGGCAGGACAGCGGCGGGCCAGGAAAGGAAGACCGGTGGCGGAGAATACCGGAACAGCGCACGGCCATGGCCGCGGCAGCGGCCGGCACACCGGCCACGAACACGACACCGGTCACGGACGCGACGCCGGTCACGGGCACGACGTCGCCGCGGACGCGGACCGACGCTGGCTGATGATCGCCCTCGGCGTCATCCTCGCCTATCTCGTCGTGGAGGTCGTCGTCGGCCTGCTCGCGCACTCCCTGGCGCTGCTGTCGGACGCGGCCCACATGCTCACTGACGCAGCGGCGATCATGCTGGCGCTGGTGGCTCTGCGGGTCGCGGCACGGCCGGCCGGCGGCGCCTACACGTTCGGCCTGCGCCGGGTGGAGATCCTCTCCGCCCAGGTCAACGGGCTCACCCTGCTCCTGCTGGCCGGCTGGCTCACCGTCGAGGCGATCCGCCGGCTGTTCACCCCGGGTGATGTGGCCGGTGGGCCCATGCTGGCCGTCGCGCTCGTCGGGGTGGCCGTCAACCTCGCCGCGGCCTGGGCGATGAGCCGGGCCAACCGGACGAGCCTGAACATCGACGGCGCCTTCCAGCACATTCTCAGCGATCTCTACGCGTTCGTCGCCACCGCCGCCGCGGGCGTGGTCGTTCTCGCCACCGGCTGGGAGCGCGCGGACACGATCGCCTCGCTGACCGTCGTCGTCCTCATGGTCAAAGCCGGTGCCGGCCTGCTGTACGCGTCCGGCCGGATCTTCCTCGAGGCTGCTCCCGACGGGGTCGACCCGGACGGCATCGGTGCCGCGATGGCCCGCCGGCCCGGTGTCAGCGAGGTCCACGACCTGCACATCTGGCAGATCACCTCCGGTGAGCCGGCGTTGTCCGCGCACGTGCTGGTGCATCCCGACGCGGACTGCCACGCCGTCCGGGTCGGGATGCACGCCTGGCTGCGGGAGGAGCATCACATCGACCACATCACCTTGCAGGTCGACCATCTGCCCACCGCGGCGCACCCCACGGCCGGGCGGCCTGACGACCCGCACTGTGCCGCGCCGCACGGCACCACGCACTACGCCGCGAGCCGCGCCGCCGCGAACCCACACTGACCGCTGCGGATCATCATCGATGGCCGGCCGGCCGCGGGGCCGTCAGGCCGAGCTGCGCCGGCTGCGCCGGTTGGCCAGTTCGTCCCCGGGATGACCGACCGCTGTCGGCTCGGTGTGCCCGCGTTCGGGACGTTCGGTCGGAAGCTGGGACAGCTGCCCGCGCATGTCCTGGACGGCCCGGCCGACCGCGATCGCGAAAACCCCCTGGCCGCCCTGGACGAGGTCGATGACCTGGTCGTCGGAGGTGCACTCGTACACGGTCGACCCGTCGCTGACCAGCGTGACCTGCGCCAGGTCCTCGATCCCGCGCAGGCGCAGGCAGTCGGCGGCGGCGCGGATGTTCTGCAGGGAGACCCCGGCCTCCAGCAGCTTGCGCACGACACGCAGGACCAGCACGTCCCGGAAGGAGTACAGCCGCTGGCTGCCCGACCCGGTGGCGCCGCGCACGCTCGGCACGACCAGGCCGGTGCGGGCCCAGTAGTCGAGCTGCCGGTAGGTGATGCCCGCGGCCGCACACGCGGTAGGCCCCCGGTAACCGACATCGTCACCGGGCGGCAATGGAAGATCGTCCGGGAAGAGCTGTCCCTGTCCGATCATCGCCATCCGATCATCGCTGTCGTCGTCCCGTCCGCCAGCCAGTCACCCGGGCTCGCTCAGCCGCCTCGACTCGACGGTAAGAGCCTCGGGCGATCCCATCAATGATCGTGATTGGCGTGTCCCGTGACAGACCCACAATGTTCCCAGATCAAGCCTTTGTGAGGATACAGCCGCACACGGCCACAGCGGTCGGCGAACCGTACGAATCGGCTGGGAAGCCTTTCGGCGGCCCGAGAACCAGGCGGCTGACAGGGCGTCCTGACGCGCCCGCAGGCTCCTGGAACCTGACGACGGTCGACACGGACCGCCTGCCAGGCACGCCCGTACGACCGGCACACCGACGGCGCTCCCGTCCACGTCATGGTCTATACGGAAAGTCCCGGCATGTGACCTTCTGTACGGCCCGCCGGCCGGCGCGTCACAAGCTCGGACCCTGCCTTCAGGAGCCTGGCGTGTTGAAGTCCTCCGGTGAGATCGTGTCGAGGAACTCCCGGAACTTCTCCAGCTCGTTCTCCTGCTCCTCCGGCACGGTGATCCCGGCCTCGGCGAGCACGGACTCCTCGCCGTAGACCGGCGCCCCCATCCGCATCGCCAGTGCGATGGCGTCCGACGGCCGGGCCGAGACCTCGACCCCGTTGCCGAACACGAGTGTGGCGAAGAACACACCGTCCTGCAGGTCGTTGATGGTCACCCTGGTGAGCTCGGTCCGCAGGGCACGCAACACGTCACGCATCAGGTCGTGCGTCATCGGGCGGGCGGTCGTGATGCCCTCCTGTGCGAAGGCTATGGCCGTCGCCTCCACCGCGCCGATCCAGATAGGCAGGTAACGCTCACCGCCGACCTCCTTCAACAGGACGATCGGCTGCTTCGACGGAAGCTCGACACGAACGCCGACGATGTCCAGCCGATGCACCGATCTACCTCCTCGCGCAGGTGGGCAGGACGGGATGATCCGACCGGAAACTGTAAACCGCCACCGGCTGACACTATCCCGGTCTCCGGACTTCGTCAGCGGCCCGGCGCCTCCGACAAGATCTCCTACAAGATCCCCGATCAGATCCCCGACAGGGTCGGTCGCTGTCCGGACCTGCCACCCCAGTCAACAATAGGTGCCCGTACCTGGGCCGGCCCACGCAACCGACAGACGCCGCGCCCCCGGCCGGCGGTGTCACGTGCCGGCCCGGGGCGCCGCCGGGGACGTCACGTCCCCGGCCCGGAGCGCAGCCGGGAGCGCAGCAAGGCCGCGTGCAGCCGCACGAGCAGCCCGGCGATCTCGTCCAGGGCCTCCTCTGCCCGCCCGCCGCTGAACGGGTCACGCTGCGCCCGCAGCGGTACCGTCACCTGCTCGATCAGCCCGGCCTCCCGGTCGGCGGCCACCCGCGACGGGCGCAGATGCCGAGGCTGGATGCCAAAGCCGCTCAGCGCGGCGAACGTCCGCGCGACAGCCAGCGCGTCCCCGTCGAAGTAGCTGCCCCCGGGACGGGGCGCGACCAGCCCGTACTGCTCGAGTTCGGTGAGTTCCTGCTCGCTGACACCGGCCGCGGCGAGCAGCTCCCGTCGTGACATCCGCACCTGCTCGCCGTTGTCGAGCAGGGCGTCGAGGGGGCTGGGTGACGGCGGCGCCACCACACGTGGGCCGGGACGCTCCCGGGGGAGCAGCCCGCGGTCCAGCGACTCCAGCTCCTGCTTGATCACTCTCAGCGGCAGGAAACGCTCGCGCTGCGCCCCGAGGACGTAGCGCAGCCGGGCGACGTCGTCGGCGGAGTACTTACGGTAGTTCGCGCTCGTGCGAGCGGGGGTGACGAGCCCCTCCGCCTCCAGATAACGGATCTTGGACAGGGTCACGTCCGGGTAGTCCAGCCGCAGCTGGTCGAGGATCTCACCAATGGTGAGGGTCTTCGCGCTGGAGGCATCCGCCTGGCCCCGCGGCGTCCGCGCAGGCGCGGGTACGGGTACGGAACGGGCCGTGGCGCGGCCGGCGCTCATCGACGCGACCCTCGACTCACCGCGAACCGCCTGCTCACTGCGGGCCCCCGCCACCCGTCAACGGCGCCGGTCCGGTCAGGAACACCAGCCGGAACTTGCCGATCTGCACCTCGTCGCCGCTGGAGAGCTCGGCGGAGTCGATCCGCTCACGATTGAGATAGGTGCCGTTGAGGCTACCGACATCGCGTACCGCAAAGCCCTTGGTGTACGGCGAGCGGTGGAACTCGGCGTGGCGACGTGAGACGGTCACGTCGTCGAGGAAGATGTCGCTTTCCGGATGGCGGCCGGCGGTGGTCAGGTCGGCGTCCAGCAGGAAGCGGCTGCCCGCGTTGGGGCCGCGTTTGACGACGAGCAGACCGGAGCCGGGTGGCAGCGCGTCGACCGCGGCGACCGCGTCCCGCTCGCTCGACTCGTCGACGTGATCACCCTCGACGCCCGACAGGGCGGCGGCGAGGTTGAGCGTGGAGGTCTGTTCGGCAGGCCGCTCCGGCGCGATGGGCTCACCTGGACGTACCAGCGGTGACCCGCACCGTGCGCAGTACAGGGCATCGGTCGGGTTCTGCTGTCCGCACCTCGTGCAGAACACGGTCGCGTCTGCTTCCTGCCGGACCGCCGCGGACGCGGTTGGCCGGCCACTCGGGCCACCTCGCCTGGGGGTGGCGAAAACGTTCGTTGCCTCCTCGGAGCCACGCCCGTCCCCTCATCCGGTAACGGCTCCGAGACCGGAACAGGAAACACCGACCGTGAGATCGCGGCCTCGTATCGCCTTCCCGGCGCACAACGAGGCTAGTGCATCAGGCCCACTGCCGCGAAAAGGGGAGCTGGAGAGCTATTCCGGCGTGGCGTCCGTAGCGTCAACGCGAACGACTGACGGCATTCCGTAGATGTTCCGTGGATACTCCGTAGACCTTTACTGTGCTTTCACATGCTGGAGGTACGCAGCGGCGTCCAGCAGTGACACGGTCGCGGACGTGTCGTCGACAGCCAGCTCGACCAGCCAGCCCTCCCCGTAGGGATCGGAGTTGACCAGCTCGGGGGTGCTGTCGAGCACCTCGTTACGGGCGATCACCTCCCCTGAGACCGGAGCGTAGACATCGGAGACGCTCTTGGTCGACTCCACCTCTCCGAACGGCCGGCCAGCCTCCACCCGTTCCCCTACCGCTGGCAATGTCACAAAAACGATGTCGCCGAGAGCCTCCTGGGCGTAGGAGGTGATACCCACCCGTACGGTGGCCTCGTTCACCCGGACCCACTCGTGCTCCCTGGTGTACTTCAGGTCCTCCGGGTACACGCGGGACTGCCTCCGATACTCCTCAAGGCCGCCGGCGACACGCGACGAACGCCCGTACCACCGGCCAGCTCCGACACTCCTGTGAAGCCTGCGACGTGACGAACGCCGCCCGCACCGCCGCCGGCCCGGCTGGCGCGTCCGGGCTCAACCCTACGGCCGACCAGCCACCCGGCGGGCCGAGCGTAGCGGGGCATCGCAACCCGCCGCAATGCGACACCGCGACGCACCCGTCCACAACGCCCATATCCGGCATACCCTCGCGGAGCAACCACGCCTGCGGATGAGCCTCCTCGATGATCACCGCCAGGTGACCACCGAGCCACGAGCGGACGCCGCCCCCCGACGCAGCACCCCCGCAACATCACAAAGCACCCTCACCCGCGGATGACTCCCCTCGGCGATCGCCCGGTGGCGATCGCCGAGCCACCGCCCCACACCAGCCCGCGAGGCAGGGGTCCCCGCATAATCGCTCTCGCGATTATGCGGGAGAAGCCGTAGGGGAGGCGATGACGGCGCTCCAGCGCTGGAGGAGCTGGTCGGCGTCGGTGGCGGCGCTTCCCTCGGCCCACAGGTGGGTGACGGCTTCGGCCGGGTCGGGCAGCACCAGCACCCAGGAGCCGTCCGGCCGTATCACCCGGACACCGTCGGTGGTGTCGATCGTGCATCCCCCGTCGGGGTCGACCGATTCCACGATCCGGCGCATCACCGTCCCCTTGGTTGCCCACGGTGTCGCCACGGAACGGCGCAGGACGGAGACCGGTGGAATACGCGCGTCGATGGCGCTGAGGGTCAGCTTGGTCCGGGCGACCAGGGCGGCCAGCTTGACGAACGCGGCCAGGCCGTCGATCGCGGAGGCGAACTCGGGGACGACGAAGCCCCCGCGGCCGTCCGCGGCGAAGACGACGCCCGGGTCGGCCGCGGCCCGGGTCAGGTCGGCGGCGGACAGCGACGTCCGTCGCACCGTCAGCCCGTGGAAGCGGGTCACCTGGTCGGCGACCCGCGTGGTCGTCACCGGCAGCACGACCTCGGCCCCGCGGTTCTCGGCGGCGACCAGGTCGAGGAAGACCAGCAGCGCGCGCTCGTCATCGATCGGGTCACCCCGCTCGTCCACGATCGTGATCCGTTCGCCGATGTGGTCGAAGCGGACCCCGAACGCGGCCCGGGAGCTGGCCACCAGCTCGCCGAGCCGGTCCAGCGCGTGCCGGTGACGGGCATCGGGCGGATGGGTCTGGACGGTCTGGTCCAGCCGGCCGTTGACGGTGAGCGCGTCCACCCCGAGATGTCCCAGCAACGTGGGCAGGACCAGCGCCGCCGTTCCCCCCGCCGCGTCGATCACGATCTTCAGGCCGGCCTCGGCCAGGCCGGAGGTGTCCACCCGGTCGAGCAGGTCCCGGGCGTAGCTGCCGGCGGTGCGGGCCGGGAAACGCAGCTCCCCGATCTCGTCGGGGAAGGCCCGCCGGAACTCCTGGCGGTTGACGACCCGGTCGAGCGTGCGCTGGACGGCGGGGGAAAGGTCGCTCCCCTCGGCGTCCAGGAAGATGATGTCGACGCGTTCGGCGTCCCCCGCGGTCGCGCGGATGACGACGCCGCCGGCCGCGTCGGAGGAACGGACGTCGAAGCGGACCAGCGGCATCGGCGCGACCTCCAGGTCCCGCACGTCGATCGCGCTGGCGGTCAGCGCGCTGGTCACCGCGCGTTTGAGCGCCCGGGCGGCCCGGGAGGTGTCCCGGGCGGTGGTCACCGTCGAGCCCTTGCGCAGGGTCGTGGCGTACGCGCTGCCGAGCCGGACCACCAGCTCCGGTGTGATCTCGACGTTGACCAGCCCCGACACCCCGCGGGGGCCGAACAGCGAACGCTGCCCCCGGGACTCCCAGATCACGCTGGTGTTGACGACCGCCCCGGCCTCGATCGTCTTGAACGGGTAGATCTTGACGTCGTGGGAGACGAACGCCTCCTCCTCGATCACGCACTCGTCCCCGATGACCGCGCCCTCCTCGACCCGCGCGGCCCGCAGCACGTCGGTGCTCTTGCCGATCACACAGCCGCGCAGGTGCGTCCGCGGCCCGATCTGGGCGTTGTCCTGGACCACCGCCCGGTGCAGGAAGGCCCCGGACTTGACCATGACGTTGCTGCCGACGACGGTGAACTCACGCAGTTCGGCGCCGGCCTCGACCTTGGTGTAGTCGCCGACGACCAGCGGTCCGGCGAGCAGCGCGTCGGGGTGGACGTCGGCGTCCCGGCCGATCCACACCCCCGGCGAGACCTCGAACCCGCCGATGTCCACGTCGACCTTGCCGTCGAGCACGTCGGCCTGGACCCGCAGGAAGCTGTCGAGGGTGCCGACGTCCTCCCAGTAGCCGGCGACGACGTGGCCGAACAGCGGTGCCCCGGCGGCGACGAGCTTCGGGAACACCTCACCGGACCAGTCCACCCGCTCGCCGGGGGGAACGTGGTCGAGAACCTCCGGTTCCATGACGTAGATGCCGGTGTTGACCGTGTCGGAGAACACCTGCCCCCAGGTCGGCTTCTCCAGGAAGCGGGCGATCCGGCCGTTGTCGGAGGTGATGACGATCCCGAACTCCAGCGGGTTCGGGACGGACTTGAGCGCGACGGTGACCAGCGCCCCGCTCTTGCGGTGGTGGGCCATCAGGGCGGTCAGGTCGATGTCGGTGAGCGCGTCCCCACTGATCACCAGGAAGGGGTCGTGGCGCAGCGCGTCCTGCGCGTTCTTGACGCTGCCGGCGGTTCCCAGCGGCGTGGTCTCGGTGGCGTACGACAGGCGCATCCCCAGCTCGTCGCCGTCACCGAAGTAGGCGCGGACGTGGGCGGCGAGGAACTGCAGGGTGACCACGGTCTCGTCGACCCCGTGCCGTCGCAGCAGCCGCAGCACATGCTCCATGATCGGCCGGTTGACGACGGGGAGCAGCGGTTTGGGCTGGTTGGCCGTTATCGGGCGCAGCCGGGTCCCCTCCCCGCCCGCCATGACGACGGCTCTCACCGGCCCACCTCCGCGTCCAGCCGGCCGGCTTCCTCCGGCTGCCCCGGATCCCCGCGCGGGCGCAGCGGCGGCCGTGGGCCGCGGGCCGCCCGGACGAGCCGGCGCAACTGCACGCCGTAGAGGATCCCCGACCACCAGTACAGGGCCGCGCCCCAGACGGCGAACGCCCAGCCGAACGGACGGGAGGCGGTGGCCAGCCAACCGTCCCCGGCCGAGAGCAGCAGCAGCGGGAAGGCGTAGAGCAGGTTGAAGGTCGCGGCCTTGCCCAGGTAGTGCACGGGCAGCGCCGGGCCGTAGCCCAGCCGCCGCAGCACCGGTGGTATGGCGACCGCGATCAGGACGTCCCGGCCGACGAGCAGCGCCGCGAACCACCAGGGGACGATGTCACGCAGCGTAAGAGCAATGATCGTCGCGAAGATGTAGAGACGGTCGGCGAGCGGGTCGAGCAGGGTGCCCAGCCGACTGGTCTGCCCGAGTGCCCGGGCGAGCTTGCCGTCGAGGTAGTCGCTGACACCGGCAAAGGCGAGAACGCCGAGCGCCGCCCCGTCGGCGTGGGGTCCCAGCGCCAGCCACAGGAAGACGGGGACCCCGACCAGCCGCAGGGCGGAGAGCAGGTTCGGGATCGTGAGCACCCGGTCGGAGGGGGCTGCCGTAGCGGCCACGCTCGGCACCTCCTCTCCGGTAGGACGGCAGGGCGGTGACGCCGCCCACCGCACAGGGAGAAGGTTAGACGACGAGCGGCGGCCAACCGTGCTCTACAGGAAACGTCCCACCCAGTAGGTGCTGGTGTAGATGGGCTGGAGGTTGATGGTCCGCCCGGTCTGGGGAGCGGCCCACATATAGCCGTTGCCCGCGTAGATGCCCATGTGCGTGATGTTGTCCGGTGAGCCGAAGAAGATCAGGTCGCCGGGCTGCTTGGCCGCCTTGGGGATGTGGATGGAGGCGTCGTACTGCTGCTGCGCCGTGCGGGGGAGGTAGCGGCCGAGCTGTTTGAACACGTACTGCGAGTACCCGGAGCAGTCGAAGGCGTTGGGGCCGGCCGCGCCGTAGACGTAGGGCTTGCCCTTCTGCAGCGAGGCGAGATAGACGATCTTCTGGCCGATGGAGCTGCCCGGGATGACCGTGGGGGTCGTCGTCGACCTGCCGGTGGTCGAGCCGGTGGCCGAACCGGACGTCGTGGGGCTGCGCACCGTGACGGTGGTCGCATTGGCCAGGGACGGGCGCAGGGCGTTGGTGCCGTCGAACACCGCGGTCAGCGTCGTGGTGGACAGCAGCCGCGTGCTGATCTTCGCGGTTCCGCTGGCGTCGGTCTGTAGCTGGGCGGTGGTGGTCCACTGCGGCCCGTTCGCCACCGCGATCCGGATCCGCTGGTTGCTGACGGGCTGGTTGGTGCCGATCTGGGTGGCGCGGACGGTGAAGACGACGGGGGCGTCCGGGGCGATGGTCGTACGGTCCGGGGCGATCGACACCGCAGTGAGGGTCGGATCCGGGTCGCCGATCCGGCTGGCCAGCCCGACGGCGGACGTGGCCGGGGTGCTTGCGCGCGACCCGCCGCCGATCACCGAGGCGGTGGTGGCGGTGGTGGCGGTGGGCTCCAACGAGGCGTTGCCACCCGGGCCCGGCATCGTCGCGGCAAAGCCCGCGGTCGACGCGGCCAGGGTCCCGGTCGTGACCGCGGCGATGGTGGCGACCCGGCGGGACTGCGGGCTCAGCCAGATCCGGCGGTACAGGGATTCGTGATCGGCTTCGTCCACCGATGCCTGATCACGATGGCGACCGCGACCAGCGGATTCCCCGCTCGCGGGGAAGCGGATCACGCCACGTGGGAGCAACACGTGTTCCTTCCCGTACGCCCGCAAGGCACCGCGATCCCTGACTTTCGAACCATGACGTGGACATGGTTCGGTGACGATTCGGGGCAAATCGTCAGGATCGGGGGGCCTCGCTCCTACCTTTGGCTACTCGGAGGGGACATCGGATCAGGGCAGGACTGGGCGTTTCGATCCGACGTGTGTGTCTTCTGGGGGACAGAGACACTGGGCTGGCACTGGGTCTCTGGGGTGCGCTGATGCTGTGTCAAACGATATCGGGTGGCACGCATGGGGACGCAACACCCCCAAAGCAAACAGTCCGGCACACTCATCTCATGATCCGGCGTAGTCCCGGTATTGATGATTACGTTCGGTTGTGCGTTCCCTCAGGCACTCTCCGTGAGAGAGACGGCCCGCCACCGTCCAGACGGGCTCTGACCCCCGGCCGGGGCGAACGCGCAAAGGCCGCCGAGAGCCTCTGCAAGCACTCTCGGCGGCCTTGTCGCACCGGTCCCGGCACCCGTCGCCCGCCCCCGCCCGCGCGGCGCGCGGTGACAGCCCGGGCCCCGTTGCCCGGTCGCGTGCTACTGGACCAGCAGCGAACGCAGAACGTAAGGCAGGATGCCGCCGTTGCGGTAGTACTCCGCCTCCCCTGGCGTGTCGATACGCACGACCGCGTCGAAGCGCCTGTCGTCCGCCTGGACGGTGAGGGTGGCGGTCCGCTCGTCGACGTCCGCGAGCCCGACGATGGTGAACGTCTCCTCCCCGGTCAGGCCGAGCGAGGTGACCGACTCCCCGGGCGGGAACTGCAGCGGCAGGACCCCCATCCCGATCAGGTTGGAGCGGTGGATGCGCTCGTACGACTCGGCGATCACGGCGCGGACGCCGAGCAGCGCCGTGCCCTTGGCCGCCCAGTCACGCGACGAGCCCGAGCCGTACTCCTTGCCGGCGAGGATGACCAGCGGCACCTCGGCGGCGGCGTACTTCTGCGCCGCGTCGTAGATCGCCAACTGCTCGCCGTCGAGCAGGTAGCGGGTGACCCCGCCCTCGACGCCGGGCACGAGCCGGTTACGCAGCCGGATGTTGGCGAACGTCCCGCGGATCATCACCTCGTGGTTGCCCCGGCGGGAGCCGTAGGAGTTGAAGTCCTTCGGGTCGACCCCGTGCTCGACGAGATAGCGACCGGCCGGCGAGTCCCGCTTGATGGAGCCGGCGGGCGAGATGTGGTCGGTGGTCACCGAGTCGCCCAGCAGCGCCAGCACCCGGGCGCCGACGATGTCCGGGCGCGGCGCCGGCGTCGCCGAGATCCCCTCGAAGTACGGGGGGTGGCGGACGTAGGTCGAGTCGGGGGCCCAGGCGAAGGTCTGGGAGACCTCGCCCCCGTCGCCGGTAGGCAGCGACTGCCACTGCTTGTCCCCGGTGAGGTCGCCGTAGTCCTCGGTGAACATCTCCGAGCGGATCGCGTCGCCGACCACCTCGGCGACCTCGGCCTCGCTCGGCCAGATGTCCCGCAGGTAGACCGGGTTGCCGGCGCTGTCGGTGCCGAGCGGGTCGCTGGTCAGGTCGATGTCCATCGTGCCGGCCAGCGCGTAGGCGACGACCAGCGGCGGGGACGCCAGGTAGTTCATCTTGACGTCCGGATTGATCCGGCCCTCGAAGTTGCGGTTGCCGGACAGGACGCTGACCACCGCCAGGTCACCGTCGTTCACACCCTGGCTGATCTCCTCCTGCAGCGGGCCGGAGTTGCCGATGCAGGTGGTGCACCCGTACCCGACCAGGTTGAAGCCGAGTTTGTCCAGGTACGGAGTGAGCCCGGCACGCTCGTAGTAGTCCATGACGACCTTGGAGCCCGGGGCGAGGGTGGTCTTGACCCACGGCCTGCGGGTCAGGCCGCGCTCGACGGCGTTGCGGGCCAGGATCGCCGCGCCGATCATCACCTGCGGGTTGGAGGTGTTCGTACACGAGGTGATCGCGGCGATCGCGACCGCACCGTGGTCGATCTCGAAGCCGGTGCCGTCCGCGAGCGTCACCCGGGTCGGGTTGGACGGGCGGTCGGCGACGTCACCGGCGACACCGTTGGACGACACGGGCGCGTCGCCGGCCTTGTCCGCGAACGCGGCCGCGGGGTCGCTGGCGGGGAAGGACTCGGCGCTGGCCTCGTCCGCGCCACCGTTGACCAGCGCGGCCGGGGCGGTCGCGGAGGAGCCGGCGTAGTTCGTAAGCGCCGTGCGGAAGGCGGTCTTGGCGGTACGCAGGGGCACTCTGTCCTGCGGGCGCCGCGGCCCGGCCAGCGACGGCTCGATCGTGGACAGGTCGAGCTCAAGGGTGGTCGTGTACACCGGCTCGTGGCCGGGATCGTGCCACAGCCCCTGCTCCTTGGTGTAGGCCTCGACCAGGTCGATCTGCTCCTGGGGACGGCCGGTCAGCCGCAGGTAGGCCAGTGTCTCCGCGTCCACTGGGAAGATCGCGCAGGTCGAGCCGTACTCGGGGCTCATGTTGCCGATGGTGGCCCGGTTCGCCAGCGGGACGTTGCTCACGCCCTCGCCGTAGAACTCGACGAAACGGCCGACCACACCGTGCTGGCGCAGCTTCTCGGTGATGGTGAGGACCAGGTCGGTGGCGGTGGTGCCGGGGACGAGCTCGCCGGTGAGCTTGAAGCCGACCACGGTCGGGATGAGCATGCTGACCGGCTGGCCGAGCATGGCGGCCTCGGCCTCGATGCCGCCGACACCCCAGCCGAGCACCCCGAGCCCGTTGATCATCGTGGTGTGGCTGTCGGTGCCGACCAGCGTGTCCGGGTAGGCCAGCCGGCCGTCGGAGGTGTCCCTGGTGAAGACCACCCGTGCGAGGTACTCCAGGTTGACCTGGTGGACGATCCCGGTGTTCGGCGGGACGACGGTGAAGTTGTCGAAGGCCGCCTGGCCCCACCGCAGGAACTGGTAGCGCTCACGGTTGCGGCCGAACTCCAGCTCGGCGTTGCGGGCGAAGGCGTCCGCGCGACCGAAGACGTCCGCGATGATCGAGTGGTCGATCACCAGCTCGGCGGGCGCCAGCGGATTGATCTTCGCCGGGTCCCCGCCGAGGGCCACCATGGCCTCGCGCATAGCGGCGAGGTCGACCACGCACGGCACCCCGGTGAAGTCCTGCATGATCACCCGAGCCGGTGTGAACTGGATCTCCTGGCTCGGTTCGGCGGCCGGGTCCCATGACGCGAGCGCGTTGACATGATCGGCCGTGATGTTGGCACCGTCCTCGGTGCGCAGCAGGTTCTCCAGCAGGACGCGCAGGCTGTAGGGCAGCCGGTCGGCTCCGGGCACCGCGTCCAGCCGGCGGATCGTATACGTATGGTCACCGACTTTGAGATGACCTGTGCTGCCGAAGCTGTCCATATCTCCTCCTTGCCGCGTTCCCTCGCGGACCATCCTGGCGTGTGCCGGGCCTTTCGGGCCTGCGTCAGAGAGAAGAAGCATGCTCTCACCGACGTGGTCAGGGCCCGCGGGGCCGACGGTTGCGCCGGCGGAGCCGATGATCGCGCTCCGCCGGCCGGCCGCTGCTTTTCCGATCGTCGCCACCGGTCGTCATCCGACCGCCACCTGACCGCCACCTGACCGCCACCCAGGTGCCACCCAGGTGCCACCTTGCCGTCACCTGGCTGTCACCCGATTGCCACGACATCTCTATCCGACTGCCACCTGATAGCCGGTGGTAGCCGTCTAGTTGCCGTCTGATCGCCCCATCCGGCCATCCCGGCGGAGACGGTAATATCCCTTTTACTTAGTATTGCTAAGGATATACCAGCCGGCACCGCTGACGCGCCGAGCTCCGCATCCGCGACAGCACGGAAAGACCATGATCGCGTAGTTGGTGGCCCGTTCGCTAGGCGTTCTCGAGAAGATCCGGAGAGACACTCGCCTCGGTGTTCGGCAGCCCGAGCGCGTGCGCCCGCTTGTCCGCCAGCGCGAGCAGCCGCCGGATACGGCCGGCCACCGCGTCCTTGGTCAACGGCGGGTCCGCGAGCGCGCCCAGCTCCTCCAGGGACGCCTGCGCGTGCTCCAGACGCAGCCGGCCGGCCGCGAGCAGATGACCGGGCGCGTCGTCCCCCAGGATCTTCAACGCCGCCTGGACCCGGGCCCCGGCCGCCACCGCCGCCCGCGCGGAACGGCGCAGGTTGGCGTCGTCGAAGTTCGCCAGGCGGTTCGCGGTCGCCCGCACCTCCCGGCGCATCCGACGCTCCTCCCAGGCCAGCAGGCTGTCGTGGGCGCCGATCTTCGTCAGCAGCGCGCTGATCGCGTCCCCGTCCCGGATCACCACCCGGTCCACCCCGCGCACGTCCCGGCTCTTGGCCGCCACCCCCAGCCGCCGGGCCGCGCCGACCAGCGCGAGCGCCGCCTCCGGCCCCGGCGAAGTGATCTCCAGCGAGCACGACCGGCCCGGCTCGGTCAGCGAGCCGTGCGCCAGGAACGCCCCGCGCCACGCCGCCGCGGCATCACAGGACGCGCCCGTGACGACCTGCGGCGGCAGCCCGCGCACCGGCCGGCCCCGCTGGTCGAGCAGCCCGGTCGACCGGGCGAGCTGCTCACCGTCGCGTTCCACCCGGACGATGTAACGCACCGACCGGCGCAGCCCGCCGGCGGCGAGCACCGCGATACCGGACGGGAAGCCGAAGACCTCGGCGATCTCCCGGCGCAGCCGCCGCGCGGTGGCACCCGCGTCGAGCTCGGCCTCGACGACGATACGGCCGCGCACGATGTGCAGCCCGCCGCCGAAACGCAGCAGCGCGGCCATCTCCGCGCGGCGACAACACGGCTTGGCCACCCGCAACCGGCTGAGCTCGTCCTTGACGGTGGCGGTCATTGCAGCCACACGAATCATTCCTCACCTTCACGCGACCGGCCGGCGGTGGCGGGGCCACCGCGCGTCCCACCGGTCGATGCCGCCTCGTCGCTGACAAGCTCGTCGTTCCCGACCGGCCGCCCGGCGCCTGCCCGCGCGCCACCGGACGCGGCGCCGGTCGAGGGCCCGGGGCCCGATCGGAAGATCTCTGTTCTTCCTGCATGCTCTTCCC
>NZ_CAAAFS010000175.1:0-17067 GCF_900634755.1 Protofrankia symbiont of Coriaria myrtifolia | reverse complement strand
CGGCCGCCCCGGCCGCCCCGGCCGGCTGCCCGGCGTCAGCCCGAACACCGTCTCGAACGCGGTGGCCAGCCGTCGGGGGTCGTGCCGCGGTTCGCCGGGATGAGCGACGGGCACCAGGTGCAGCCGCGCCCCCAGCTCGGCCGAGGCGCGGGCGAGCGCGACCGGGTCGGGCACCGCGTCGGGATCGGCGATCACCACGTCGAGGGCCAGCTCCGGCGCGTGTGTCCCGATGACCCGCAGGTGCTCCTCCGGTGGGTAGCCCTCGGTCTCACCCGGCTGCGGCACCAGGTTGAGCACCATGACCCGGCGGGCCGGCGAGCCGAGCAGCCGGTCGGTGATCTCGGGCACCAGCAGGTGGGGCAGCACGCTGGTGTAGAGCGACCCCGGGCCGAACACGATCCACTCGGCGGTGTCGATCGCGGTGAGCACCTGCGGGCAGGCTGCGGGCTTGGCCGGCTGCAGACACAGGCTCACCACCCGCCCGGCCGTGGTGGCCACCGCCGCCTGGCCGCGGACCTCCACCGTGGCGTGCGGGTCGGCCGGATCGAGGCCGGCGACCCGGGCGACGATGTCGATGCCGTCGTCGGACAGCGGCAGTACCCGGCCGGCCACCCCCAGCAGCCTGCCGGCCAGGTCGAGCGCGTCCACCGGGGAGCCGTGCCGCTCGGCGAGCGCGGTGAGCACCAGGTTGCCGACGGCGTGCCCGGCCAGCGGCCCGTCCCCGCCGAACCGGTGCTGGAACAGCTCCGCCCAGGTGGACGACCAGGTGTCCGGGCCGGCCAGGGCGGCCAGCGCCATCCGCAGGTCGCCCATGGGCAGCGCGCCGAACTCGGCCCGCAGCCGACCCGACGAACCCCCGTCGTCACCCACAGTCACAACCGCGGTGAGGTGGTGGGTGATGCGCCGCAGCGCCCGCAGGGACGCGGCCAGCCCGTGCCCCCCGCCAAAGGCCACCACCGCGGGGCCGGGCAGCGGCGCCTGATCGATGACGGTCACTCGCGCCCCAGGTCACGGTGCACCACCCGGACGCCGACGCCGTCCCCGGCGAGCCGCCCGGCGAGCTGTTCGGCCACTGCCACACTGCGGTGCTTGCCGCCGGTACAGCCCACCGCGAGCGTCAGATACCGCTTGCCCTCACGCACATATCCCTCCCCCACCAGCCGCAGCAGCGCCGCGTACTGTTCGACGAACTCCTCCGCCCCGGGTTGCTCGAGGACGTAGTCACGCACCTGCGGGTCACGGCCGGTGTACGGCCGCAGTTCCGCCACCCAGTGCGGGTTCGGCAGGAACCGGCAGTCGGCCACCAGGTCGGCGTCGAGCGGAAGACCGTACTTGTAGCCGAAGGAGACCACCGTCGCGGCCAGCCTGGTCCCCGACGGCTGGCCGAACGCTGCGTCGATCTTCGTGCGCAGCTCGTGGACGTTGAGGTCGGTGGTGTCCAGCACCAGGTCGGACTCGCCGCGCAGCTGTGCCAGTAACGTGCGCTCGCGGCTGATGCCGTCGACCACCCGGCCGTCGCCCTGCAGCGGATGCGGCCGGCGGACATGGTCGAACCGGCGCACCAGCGTCTCGTCCGCGGCCTCCAGGAACAGCACCCGCGGGTGCATGCCGCGGGCGGAGTGCGCGTCCAGGGTCGCGCGCAGGTCGGAGAAGAACGCCCGGCCTCGGACGTCCACGACCACCGCGATGCGGTTGACCGCACCCTGGGAACGCAGCCCGAGCTCGGTCATGGTGGCCAGCAGCGCCGGCGGCAGGTTGTCCACGACGAACCAGCCGAGATCCTCCAGACACTTGGCCGCGGTGCTGCGGCCGGCTCCGGACAGCCCGGTGATGATGGCGAGCTCGAGTGGCGCGGCGGAGGTCATGTGGGAACACCCCGTGTCTGTGTGGCGTCGGGACCGGGGTCAGGGGCGGTGGCGCGGGCGGTCGTGGATGGCGCGGGGGTGCCTGCCTGGGTCACGGATGGCGGGGCATCCGCACTGTCCAGGATCTCTCCGGTGTACGGGTCGACCGCGCCCGGGGTGGCGTCCGCGCCGCCGGGGCTGGTGGGAGCGAGCGCGTCCACGATCGCCCGGGCCGTGTGCCGGCCGATGCCCGGCACCTCGGCGATCTGCTCGACGGTGGCCTGCCGGATCCGCGCGAGCGAGCCGAAGGCGCGCAGCAGCGCCTTGCGGCGGGTCTCCCCGAGGCCGGGAATGTCGTCGAGGGCCGAACGGACCATGCTCTTCGAGCGTTTCTGCCGGTGGTAGGTGATCGCGAACCGGTGCGCCTCGTCCCGGATCCGCTGCAGCAGGTACAGCGCCTCGCTGGTGCGGGGAAGGATCACCGGATCCTCCTCGTCCGGCAGCCAGACCTCCTCCAGGCGCTTGGCCAGCCCGCACAGGGCGACCCCGCCAGGGCCGCTGTCGATGCCGAGCGCGTCGAGGGCCCGGCGCGCCGCGGCGACCTGCGGTGGGCCACCGTCGACGACGACGAGGTTCGGGGGGTAGGCGAAGCGCCGCGGCCGGCCGGTGGTGGGGTCCAGCGCGGCGCTGGCAGCCCCTGGCGCCGTGCCGGGGGACCCTGCCCCGGCTGCCGGCCTGGCCGGCGTGGCCGCCTCGGGGGAGCCCGGCGGCGCCGGTGCGCCCGACGGGTCCGACGGGTCCGGGGCGTCGGCGCCGCCGACGGGATCCGCGAGGTCCGGCAGGCCCGCGAACTCCCCGGTCCGGGCCTTCTCGGCGAGGTACCGGCTGAACCGCCTGGTGATCGTCTCGTGCATGCTCGCGACGTCGTCCTGCCCGTCGACCCCGCGGATGGCGAACCGCCGGTACTCCGACTTGCGCGGCAGCCCGTCCTCGAAGACGACCATGCTGGCGACGACCTCGGTGCCCTGCAGGTTGGAGATGTCGAACGACTCGATCCGCAGCGGCGGGTCGGCGAGGCCCAGGGCGTCGGAAAGCTCCGACAGCGCCCGGCTGCGGGCGGAGATGTCGCTGGCCCGCCGCATGCGGTGCAGGGCGAACGCCTGCCTGGCGTTGTGCTCGACGGTCTCCATCAGGGTGCGCTTGTCCCCGCGCCGGGGGACCCGCAGGTCGACCCGGCCGCCGCGGGCGATGCCGAGCAGGTCCGCGACCACCTCCGTGTCCGGTGGCAGCTGCGGGACGAGCACCTCCCGCGGGATCTCGTTCGTCACCCCGGTGCCCACCCGGCCCGCGCCCGCGGACGGCGCGCTGGCCCCGGCGCTGGCAGGAGAGGCGCCCGTGCTGTCGGAGAGGTACTCCTGGGTGAGGAACTGCTCGACCAGCTCCCCCGTCGTCAGGTCCTCGATCTTGTCCACGACCCAGCCGCGCTGGCCCCGGACCCGCCCGTCGCGGACGTAGAAGATCTGCACGGCGGCTTCGAGCTCGTCCTGGGCGAACGCGACGACGTCGGCGTCGGTGCCGTCGGGCAGGACGACCGCCTGTTTCTCCATCGCCCGGCGCAGCGCGCCGATGTCGTCGCGCAGCCGGGCCGCCTGTTCGTAGCGCTGCTCGGCCGCGGCCTCGCCCATCTCGCGCTCGAGCCGGCGGATGTAGCGGCCGGTCTGACCCGACATGAAGTCGCAGAAATCCTCGACGATGCGGCGGTGCTCGGCGGCGTCGACCCGGCCGACGCACGGCGCCGAGCAGCGGTCGATGTAGCCGAGCAGGCAGGGACGGCCGATGCGGGCGGCCTGTTTGAACACCCCCGTGCTGCACGTGCGCGCCGGAAAGACGCGCAGGAGCAGGTCGAGCGTCTCCCTGATGGCCCACGCGTGGGCGTAGGGGCCGAAGTAGCGGACGCCGGGGCGCTTGGCGCCGCGCATCACCTGCAGGCGCGGGAACTGCTCGTACAGGGTGACGGCGAGGCTCGGGTAGCTCTTGTCGTCCCGGTATCGGACGTTGAAGCGGGGATCGAACTCCTTGATCCACGTGTACTCGAGCTGAAGGGCCTCGACCTCGGTCGATACGACGGTCCAGTCGACCGAACTCGCGGTCGTCACCATGTGCTGGGTGCGGGGGTGCAGGTTGTGGATGTCGGTGAAGTAGTTCGACAACCGGGCGCGCAGGTTCTTCGCCTTGCCCACGTAGACCACACGGCCGTGCTCGTCGAAGAACCGGTACACCCCCGGGGTCTCCGGAACCGATCCCGGCGCGGGACGGTAGGACGCCGGATCAGCCATGAACCGAGCCTACGGCGAGCCGGATCGGCACAGAACAACACCTCCACGTAACCATTTCACCACGCTGAGCACTTAACCGTGCGGGGTGGCCGTGACCTGGGGCGCGAGCGCGCCCGGCGGTGAACGCGGGCAGGCATATCTCACAGCTCGCGGACACCCGCTCACCGCGCCCGGCGGGAAGCGGTGCAAGGGTCCATGCTCGAAGACCATGAGCGGTGTGCGAAGCATGATCCGTCGGACGCTCGGTGGCGGATGGGTGTGGTGGGCCGGACGTGGGCGCGCTTCCGGCCGGCCGGGGGAAGCCTGGTTGGTGAGGCACGGCCAGCAGGGCGAAGCGCGGCCGGCGGAACAGGGCCGATATGATCGACGGAGCCGGCCGGCCCTGTACGGCCGGCGGAGTCGACAGACGCCTTCCCCACGACATCGAGATGACGACCTCCCCGGCCAGGGTCCCGCAGTGTCGGTGCCGGCCTTGTCCCGGCTGGTCCCGAACAGGTCCCGCCACGCTTTCCGGGTGGCGTCTTGCCTGACTGGCTGTCACCCTCGATACCGCGGTGCACAGCGTCGCAAGACGACGAAGGAGGCACGACGGATGCAGGTGGAGGACGTGACCACCGAATTGGTCGTCGATGACGCACCTTCCCGCGGGCGGCTGACCGTGCTGCAGGTGAACTGGCGACGGGCCGACCCGCTCGCGGTGACGTTGGAGCTCATCTCCCGACCTGATCACCCCGCGCTGCCCCGCGGGACGTGGGTGGTACTGCGTGACGCGCTGCGGGCCGGGCTGGACGTGCCCACCGGCACCGGCGACGTGCGGATCACCCCCGAACCCGAGCGTGGCTGTATTCGTCTCGATCTGACCGCTGGTGAGCTGCACTCCGCCGTCCGACTGAGCATGGACGCTGCCCGGGCGTTCCTCGACGCGACCGAACGGGTCGTTCCCCGCGGGCAGGAACGCGCCGCCGAGGAGTTGGACGCCGTCCTCGCGAACCTGCTGGAGAACTGATCCCCCGTCCCCCGACGGAGCCCTCCCCGTCAGCCGCCCGTGACCTCGCGGGCGGCTGACGGCGAACCCGCCGCGGGGGCTATCCCGCCACGGCATCCGCGGCGGGGCGCAGTGGGGTGCGTGGCGACCGCTGACCTGAGACGGCCCCCCGCGCGGCCGGGGTTTTCGCCGAGGATGCCGTGGCCGGAGGCAGCGCCATGGCGTTGCCCTGGGCCGTGTCCAGGCGCTGCCCGAAGATCTCCCGCAGGAAGAGGCCGGTGTGGCTCTCCTCGATCGCCGCGACCGTCTCGGGCGGCCCCTCGGCGACCACCCGGCCGCCGCCGGTGCCGCCCTCCGGCCCCATGTCGATGATCCAGTCGGCGGTCTTGATGACGTCCAGGTTGTGCTCGATGACGATCACCGTGTTGCCGGCGTCGACCAGCCGGCCGAGGACCCCGAGCAGCTTGCGGATGTCCTCGAAGTGCAGCCCGGTGGTGGGCTCGTCCAGGACGTAGACGGTGCGTCCGGTGGAGCGCCGCTGGAGCTCGGCGGCGAGCTTGACCCGCTGCGCCTCGCCACCGGACAGCGTCGGCGCCGGTTGCCCGAGGCGGACGTAGCCCAGCCCCACGTCGTCGAGGGTGCGCAGGTGCCGGGCGATCGCGGGAACGGCGGCGAAGAACTCCGCGGCCTCCTCGATCGGCATGTCGAGGACCTCGGCGATGCTGCGGTTCTTGTAATGGACCTCCAACGTCTCCCGGTTGTACCGGGCGCCCTGGCAGACCTCGCACGGCACGTACACGTCCGGCAGGAAGTTCATTTCGATCTTGATCGTGCCGTCGCCGGCGCAGGCCTCGCACCGGCCGCCCTTGACGTTGAACGAGAAGCGCCCGGGCAGATAGCCGCGGACCTTGGCCTCGGTGGTCTCGGCGAACAGCCGCCGGATGTGGTCGAAGACGCCGGTGTAGGTGGCCGGGTTCGAGCGCGGGGTGCGCCCGATCGGTGACTGGTCGACCCGGACGGCCTTGTCGAGATGCTCGACACCGGTGACGGTGCGGTGCCGGCCCGGCACCTCCCGGGCGCCGTTGAGCCTGTTCGCGAGCACCGTGGCGAGGATGTCGTTGACCAGGGTCGACTTGCCCGAACCGGAGACGCCGGTGACCGCGACGAAGCAGCCGAGCGGGAATGACACCGTCACCTCGCGCAGGTTGTGCTCCCGGGCGGCGTGGACGGTCAGCGCGCGGCCCCTGGTCGGCTGCCGCCGGATGTCGGGCACCGGGATCTCACGGCGGCCGGACAGGTACGCCCCGGTCAGCGAGGCCTCCGCGGACAGCAGCGCGTCCACCGAGCCGGAGACGACGACCTTCCCGCCGTGCTCCCCGGCTCCGGGGCCGATGTCGACGACCCAGTCGGCGGCCCGGATCGTGTCCTCGTCGTGCTCGACGACGATCAGGGTGTTACCGAGGTCCCGCAGCCGTACCAGGGTCTGGATGAGACGGCGGTTGTCCCGCTGGTGCAGCCCGATCGAGGGCTCGTCGAGCACGTAGAGGACGCCGACCAGCCCGGAGCCGATCTGGGTGGCGAGCCGGATCCGCTGCGCCTCACCGCCGGCCAGGGTGCCGGCGGCCCGGTCCAGCGAGAGGTAGTCGAGGCCGACGTCGAGCAGGAACGCCAGCCGCGCGTCGATCTCCTTGAGCACCCGGCCGGCGATCGTGCGCTCTCGCGCGGTGAGCTCGAGGGTGCGCAGGAACCCGGCGCACTCCCCGATGGCCATGCCGGCGATCTCGGCGATCGACCGGCCACTCAGCGTCACCGCCAGCGACTCGGGTTTGAGCCGGGCGCCGCGGCAGGCCGAGCAGGCGACGTCGCGCATGTAGCCCTCGTAGCGCTCCCGGCTGCTGTCCGACTCGGCCTCGCGGTGGCGGCGCTGAAGGAAGGAGACGACGCCCTCGAAGGCCGTGTAGTACTGGCGGGAGCGGCCGTAGCGGTTGGTGTAGGAGACCTGGACCTCGGTCTCGCCCCGCCCGTACAGCACCGCCTTGCGGGCCCGTTCCGGCAGCCCCTCCCAGGGGATGTCCATCCGGAAGCCGAGGTCGGCGGCGAGGGCCTCGAGGAGCCGGGTGAAGTACTCCTTGTTGTGGCCGGCCGACCAGGGGGCGACCGCGCCGGCCGCCAGCGACAGCGACGGGTCGGGGACGACCAGGTCGGGGTCGACCTCCTTGCGGGTGCCCAGGCCCGAGCAGTGCGCGCAGGCGCCGTACGGGGAGTTGAAGGAGAACGACCGCGGCTCGAGCTCCTCGAACGACAGGTCGTCGTACAGGCAGGCCAGGTGCTCGGAGTACATCCGCTCGCGGTCGGGGTCGGCGGGGTCCCGGTCGACGAAGTCGACCAGTGCCAGACCGCCGCCGAGGCCGAGCGCGGTCTCGACGGAGTCCGTCAGGCGCTGTTTGGCGGACGCCTTCACCGCCAGCCGGTCGACCACCACCTCGATGGTGTGCTTGCGCTGCTTCTCCAGCTTCGGCACGTCGGTGAGCGCGTGGACGCCGCCGTCGACGCGCACCCGGGCGAAGCCCTTGGCCTGCAGCTCCGCGAACAGGTCGACGTACTCGCCCTTGCGTCCCCGCACGACCGGGGCCAGCACCTGGAACCGGGTACCCGCGGGCAGCTCGAGCAGGCGGTCGACGATCTGCTGCGGGGTCTGCCGGGAGATCGGCCGGCCGCATGTCGGGCAGTGCGGCCGGCCCGCCCGCGCGAACAGCAGCCGCAGATAGTCGTACACCTCAGTGATCGTCCCCACGGTGGAACGGGGGTTGCGCGAGGTCGACTTCTGGTCGATGGAGACCGCCGGTGACAGGCCCTCGATGAAGTCGACGTCAGGCTTGTCCATCTGGCCGAGGAACTGGCGGGCGTAGGCCGACAGCGACTCGACGTACCGTCGCTGCCCCTCGGCGAAGATCGTGTCGAACGCGAGGCTGGACTTGCCCGAACCCGACAGACCGGTGAAGACGATCAGTGAGTCCCGCGGCAGGTCGAGGTCGACGTCACGCAGGTTGTGCTCTCGCGCGCCGCGCACGACGAGACGGTCTGCCATCGTGGGAATCCTTCGCGCTCTGCTCTGGGGACGGGACCAGGCTCGGGGCCAGGCCAAGCGTGGGGCCTGGGACCAGGGACCGGCCGTGCCACGGCCGGACGTGGCATCCGCCGCGCCTGCCATGCTACGGACCGGCTCCGACAGTTCCGGAGCGGAGGATGCCGGAGCGGAGGATGCCGGAGCGGAGGATGCTGAACCCGCACAACCGACAGCCGACGAGGGATGATGGGACACGAGATCAACGGCGACGGCTACACCGGCGCGGTACGTGTCGGTGGGCCGGCGGACGTCCGGACGCTGCCCGAACTGACCATTTCCAAGGTCGCGGTCGGCCCGATGGACAACAACGCCTACCTGCTGCGATGTGCCACGACGGGCGAACAACTCCTGATCGACGCCGCGAACGAGCCCGACACGCTGCTGGCCCTCGTCGATGACGGCGGCCTTGCGACCGTGGTGACCAGCCATCGCCACGGCGACCACGTGCAGGCGCTGTCCGCGGTGGTCGCGGCCACCGGCGCGCGCACGGTGGCGCATCCCGACGACGCCGGCGCCATCCCGGTGGCGACCACGACCCTGGTGCGCGACGGCGACGAGGTGACCGTCGGCGAGGTCACCCTGCGGGTCATCCACCTGGTCGGACACACCGCCGGCTCCATCGCGCTGCTCTACGGCGCCGGTTCCGCGGCACCGCATCTTTTCGCCGGTGACTGCCTTTTTCCCGGTGGTCCGGGCGCCACGTTCGGGGATCCCGTCGCGTTCAGATCCCTCATGGACGATCTGGAGAGCAAGGTCTTCGGCCCGCTGCCCGACGCCACCTGGATCTACCCGGGCCACGGCCACGACACCACCCTCGGCGCGGAACGCCCCCACCTCGCCGAATGGCGTGCCCGCGGCTGGTGACCGGCCACCCCGCCTTCGGCGAACGAGAATCGGTGGTGTGGCGGAACCGGACCGGAGGGCAGGCCAGGCGCTCGCGGGCAGGACCCCGTGGCCGGGCGGCCGGTCGCCGCTGCGGGAGTTCCTGCGCACCGAGACCGGCGGTGCCGCGGTTCTGCTGGCGGCGACGCTCGCCGCCCTGATCTGGGTGAACGTCGCCGCCGCGTCGTACGAGACGGTCTGGGGAACCGAACTGTCGATCGAGATCGGCCACCGGGGCGTCGCGCAGAACCTGCGGGAATGGGTCACCAACGGGCTGATGGCGCTTTTCTTCTTCGTCGTCGGGCTGGAGACCCGGCGCGAGTTCGACATAGGCGAGCTGCGAGAACGCCGCCGCCTCGCCCTGCCCGTCGTGGCCTGTCTGGCGGGGATGGCCGTACCCGTCCTGATCTACCTGGCGGTCAACGCGGGGGAACCGTCCGCGCGTGGCTGGGGGATCACGATGTCCACCGACACCGCCTTCGCGCTGGGTGTACTCGCCGTCGTCGGGCCACGCTTCCCCGAGCGGCTGCGGACGTTCCTCCTGACACTCACCGTCGTCGACGACTTCGTCGCACTCGTCGTCATCGCCGTCTTCTACAGCGAGGACGTCGTCTGGAGCGCGCTCGCCACCGGGCTCGGCATCTTCGCGGTGATACTCGCGGCGCGGGTGGCGGGCATGCGCTCCGGTCTGGGATACGCCGCGCTGGGGTTCGCGTCCTGGGTCGCGCTGTTGCGCTCCGGGATCGACCCGATCGTCGTCGGGCTCGCGATGGGCCTGCTGACCTACGCCCACCCGGCGGAGCGCGGCGACCTGGAGCGCGCCACCGACCTGTTCCGGTCGTTCCGCGAGCAGCCGACACCGGAACTCGCCCGCAGGGCCCGGGTCGGCGTCTGGTACGCGATCTCGCCGAACGACCGCCTCCAGCAGATCATCCACCCGTGGACGAGTTACCTCGTCGTCCCGCTGTTCGCACTGGCGAACGCCGGGGTCGAGATCAGCGGCGACGTCCTCGGCCGCGCGCTGCGCTCACCCGTGACGCTCGGCATCATCGCCGGCTACCTGCTCGGCAAACCGGTGGGCATCGTCGGCTCGGTGTGGCTGGTCAGGGCGGTCACCCACGGCCGGGTACGCCTGCCCGTCGGCTGGGACGCGATCACCGGTGCCGGGGCGCTCGCCGGGATCGGCTTCACCGTGCCGCTGCTGATCGCGACGGTGGCGTTCACCGGCGAGCGCCTTGCGGAGGCGAAGATCGGTATTCTGGCGGCGGCGCTCGCCGCGTCCGTGCTCTCCTGGATCGTCTTCCAGGTGGCGGGCATGTTGCCGGCGCGGATGCGGGCCCGCGCCGAACGCGGCGTATCCGAGATCATTATCGACCTCGCCGAGCCCGTCGACCCGGAGCGCGACCGGATCCGGGGGCCGCTCGACGCCCCGGTGACCCTCGTCGAATACGGCGACTTCGAGTGTCCCTACTGTGGCCGGGCCGAGGCCGTCGTCCGCGAACTGCTCGCGGATTTCGGCGATCTGCGCTATGTCTGGCGGCACCTGCCGCTGACGAAGGTGCACCCCCATGCCGAGTACGCGGCCATCGCGGTCGAGGCCGCGGCCGAGCAGGGCGCGTTCTGGGAGATGCACGACCTGCTCTTCGATCGCCAGTCGGCCCTCACGGTCAGGGATCTGCTGCGGTACGCGGGCGAGCTGGGGCTCGACCTCGAGCGGTTCCGGGCCGACCTGCGCGCCAGGGCCGGTGCCGACCGGGTCGAGCGCGACATCGCCTCCGCCGACGTCAGCGACGTCTCGGGAACGCCGACGTTCTTCATCAACGGCCGGCGCCACCACGGCGCCTACGACGCCGCGACCCTCACCCTGGCCATAACAGCCGCCCGCCAGACGGTCAGGCAATGACGGACGGTGACGGAAAGCCCGGAGCGGCCGTAACCACGGCCGGCCCGGCCACTGTCGCCTCGGACACAGACGCGGGCCCTCCGCCGTGCCGTTGCGGCAGAGTATCCGACCGGGAGCAGAGCATCCTCCGGGCGTGGCCCGTGGACGGGCCGCGGGCCGGTGGGTGCGACACTCAGGTGGGCTCGGGGCGCCTGTGGCGGCCCGGAGAACTAGCCTGGTGGCCATGTCCGCATCCCGGCTGATCCGCATTGGTACCCGTTCCTCCCCGATGGCTCTTGCCCAGGCCGAGCGGGTCCGCGCGGAGCTGACAGCCCTCAACCCCGATCTCACCGCCGAGATCGTGCCCATCACCACCAGTGGGGACAGGTGGACCGGTCCGCTGTCCACGCTCGGTGGCAAGGGTGCCTTCACCAAGGAGGTCGACGAGGCACTGCTCGCCGGCCGTGCCGATCTCGCCGTGCACTGTATGAAGGACGTCCCCGGCGACCGCCCGGTCCCGGCCGGCACCGTCTTCGCCGCCTACCTGCCCCGGGACGACATCCGCGACGCCCTGATCCACCCCGGCGGCCGCACGCTCGACCAGCTGCCCGCCGGCACCCGGGTCGGTACCTCCGCCGTGCGCCGGATCGCCCAGCTCGCCCAGTCCCACCCGCATCTGGAGACCGTGCCGATCCGCGGCAACGCCAACACCCGGCTGGCCAGGCTGGACGACGGCGCGGCCGACGCGCTGCTGCTGGCCGTCTCCGGCCTGGAGCGCATCGGCCAGGCGGGCCGGATCACCGAGATCCTCTCGGCGGAGACGATGTGCCCGCCGATCGGCGCCGGCGTGCTCGGCCTGCAGTGCCGCGAGGACGACACCGACACCGCCCAGCTCGTCGCCGGCATGGACGACATCGACGCCCGGCGGCAGGTCACCGCCGAGCGCATGCTCCTGCACGTCCTGCAGGGCCACTGCAACTCGCCGATCGCCGGGCACGCCCACACCGAGCCCGACGGGCGGCTGTCCCTGCGGGCGAAGGTGTTCAGCCCCGACGGCAAGACCGTCCTGGACGCCCACGAGTGGGGCCCCGGCACGGACCCGACCACGCTGGGGGCGTCGGTCGCGGTGGCGCTGCTCCGCCAGGGCGCCCAGGACCTCCTGAACGCCATCCCGCACTGAACGGATCCTTCCCCGATCCGTTCGGTGCGGTCGCGGGCTCGGCGGTCAGGCGTTGAGTTCGCCTCGTTGCCATGCCCGCACCCGGCTGATCGTCTCGATCGTCCGGGTTCCGGCCGCGTGTGGGCGGACCGCGCCGATCCAGCGGTCGGCCTTCACCGACAACGCCCCGGTACGGCGGTGCAGCGAGATGGTGACGGCCTCCTCGACGAGTTCGGCCGATCGTTCCAGGTCGAGCCGCCCACCGCTGAGGACGAGCGAGGTGGCCAGCGTGAAGCGGGCACCCGACGACCAGCCGGGCATGTCGATCGCGTCGAAGACGGGCACACACCACCGGTAGAGATTTTCAGCGCGGCGGACCCGGCCGACGAGCGCGTTCGCGGTCAACGCCCGCTCCTTGGCGTCCGCCGGATGGTAGCTGGTGAAGAACAGCCCGGGCATGCCCTGTTCGGCGACGGGCAGCGCGCTGGCCGCCGCCAGGGCGCTGTCGGTCTGCTGTTCTATGACGTCCGGGTGCGCTCCGGCCAGCGCGTGGGCCTGTACCTGCCGGGCCAGCAGCGCGGCGGCGACAGGGCCCTCGGGGCAGCGCCGTAACCCGTCCGCGAGCAGCTGCAGGGCCTCAGCAGGCCGGCCCGCTTCCATCGCGATCGCCGCCTGCTTCCGCCGAGCCGAACCGATCATGACCCGGTCGCGGGACGCTACCGCCATCCGGTAGGCGCTGTCGGCGATGCGTTGCGCCGTGTGCAGGTCGCCGGCCATGGCGGCCAGGTCCGAGCGGGTGATGGCGATCCTCGCGGCAAGCCCGTCGAACACCATTGCCTGCGTCCGGCTCGGGTTGCGACCGGCGCGCAGCGCCGCGGCCCTGGACTCGATGGCCCGGGCGATCTCGCTGGACTCCGCCGGTGGGCGCATGTTCACCTCGACCAGGAGTACGCCGAGCTCCTGGTCGAGTTCGTGCACCCCCGACTCGAAGTCGTCGCTGAACGGCGGGATCACAGGATCTTCGGCAGGAACGGCTGGCCCCCCGTGCGGGAGCCTGGAGTCGTCCGCGCGGACGTCCCTCTCCCGTGCGTCTTCAGCGTCTGGCTGCGGCACCGGCTTGTCCAAGAGTCATTGCTCCTTGTGCCTGACAGTGATGTCGTGTACGCGATAGTGATCGAACAAGTTTCCCATGAGTGAACTATTGGGCGCCAAAACAATCATCCGATCTTGCGAATATCACCGTTTGGTCAACGGCAGACCGGTTGATGAAGATCAAATTGTCAAGACATGTCGTCAACAACGTTGACTACGGTGTAGTCTTCCGAAAGGATCTCGATGGGACGCCGACGTGACCGATCCCGACCGGCCCTGGCCGATCCCGGCGGAAGGCACCGCGACGATGGAGACCGCAGGGAGACCGTATGGAGACCGTATGGAGACCGCGCAGCCCCGCCACACCCGCACCCCTCGCGGCACGCTGTCCCGGCAGCTCCTCCTCGACACCGCGATGGAGATCGTCGACATCGGCGGGGTCGGCGGCTTCAGCATGCGGGCCCTGGGCGCACGCCTGAACATCGACCCGACCGCCGTCTACCGGCACTTCCGGACCAAGAACGAGCTGCTCGAGGCCCTCGCCGACCGGGTCGTGCGCGGCGACGAGCCCCTCCCCCACACCGGCGATCCCCGGGCCGACCTCAGGGAGACCTTCGCGCAACTGCGCGGGTCGCTGCTGCGGCATCCGACGCTCGCGCCCATCGTGCTGCGCCGCCCACCCGGCGGGGAGGCCAGCTGGGAACGGACCAACCACGCGATCGGCCTGCTACGGCAGGCGGGCCTGCCCGACCGGCAGGCCTCCGACGCCTACACGACCCTGCTCTTCTACACGCTCGGGCACGCCCTGACCGAAGCCCGGCACACCGCGGCGACCATCGCCAGGAAAGGACCGGACGCCACCGTGACACCGATCACCGCGATCGGTTCGTCCGCGTCCCGCTATCCGCATCTCGCCGCGGTAGCCGACCATCTCGCCGCGGACATGCGGGAGCAGTTCCACGACGGCCTCACCCTTATCCTGTCCGCCCTGGCCATCTGACCGAAGCCCCTGCCAGGCGGAATCCTCACCGAGGCAGCGATACCCGCCACCATCAGGACCTTCCCTTGTCGGTCACCTCTCCGGTCGGCCTCCTGGCAGGAGGTGCGCGGGCGTCCGGCCGGCCGGATCATCGGCGATGTCCAGACCGTCCGGCCGGTCATGATCGTCCAGGCTGTCCGACACCGACGGGACCCAGCGCAGGCGGACAAGTTGACGGGCGGCGGTGACGGCCTGGTCGGCGTACCGCTCGTAGTAACGGGACAGCAGAGCGAGGTCCACCGCCTGTTGGATGCCGTGGGGCCAGCCGGGGTCGGTGAGGGCGGCCATCAGCTGCCGGTGAATGCGGTCGATGGGATCGTCGCCCACAGTGACCCGCCAGGCGGCGGCTGCCGGGTCGTCGGCGCAGATCGCGGTGGCCAGACTGCTCGCCTGCTCGGCGCACAGCCGGCCGAGCTGGCTGAGGGTGGGGCGCAGCCCGACCGGGACCACCACGGTGGGTGCCCGCAGATCGGCGGTGGCGGCGACGTGGTCGGCGAGCTCGGCCATCCGCTGCACCGCCGCGGCGGTGCGCAGCCCGGCCACGACCAGGTGCAGATCCCCCGCGACCGGATTCTGCCGGGCCAGCAGCAGCACCAGGTCCTCGTCGAGGTCCTGGCAGCAGTCCCGCAGGCAGGCCACAGCGGCGTGCACGCCAGCGGTGTCGGCCTGCCCGGTCACCGCGCTGGTCGCGTCGAGGAGGATCTTGCTGGTCTGCTCGGCGAGGTCACCCAGCATGAGCCGCAGACGCCGCAACGCCTCCGTGTACTCCAATCGGCGTGGTTCGGGAACGTCCATGCCCCCCATCGTCCACCGTGTGCCCGCACACATACAGCCGCACACACACAGTTGCCGTGGCGCCTGCCCTCCGCGACCTGCGCCCTCCGGAGGAGTCACCCGCTCAGCCACGAAGAGCCATCAGCTCGAGAGAGGGGACAGCCGAGCCAAAAAAACAAAATCAGAACACTGATCGAACAACTATCGGCCGCTTGAAACCGTGGCACGCGGCAGAACACACCGGAAGCACCCGTCCGGCCACCGGACGACAGCCGACCGGCCAAAGCCCGCGCGACCGCTTTTCCGTTTTTCCGTGCCATCGACCTCCACTGAATCGACAAACCGATCCACTGGGACGGGCCTGGACCGGCACCAGCGCGCTGCGTGGCATAGTGCTGACTTATGGGGACGATACGGGGGAGACTCCGCGAGCGGTACTCCGGCGGCGGAGGGACGGCACCGGACAGCGGCGTCGCGACGGGACACCCGGCGTCGGCCAACCAGGGAATTCGGCCGCCCAGGGCAGCCGGGCACACTGTTTGACGGGGAGCAGCCATGACGAACAATGACCCTGGCCGGAGCCTGCTGCCATGATTCCATTTTTCGACGGTGTGGGCGCCGTTCTCACCCTGTTCCACTCCCTCGCCATCGATCTCAGACGACGCCGGTCGGCACCGCTGATATGCCTGGTCGCCGACCCGGACAGCGGCTCCTGGCTCGCCGAGATACACAACCGGATACAGGAGTCATCGCCACCCTCGCTGCTGCCGCACGCCTATCTCGACCTGGCGCCCGATGACAGCCGGCATCCGGACTCCCCGCCCCTTCCCGGGGGTGACGACCCACCGGTACTGCCGGTACTGCACGCGCTCTTCGAGCAGCTACGCACGGCACCGTCCGGCTTCGGATACCATTTCCGTACGTACGCGTTCACGGATTGGTTGACCCGACAGACACTGAGCGCCCCTGCTGGAAAAGCCCAGGAGAAAGAGCTCACCCGACGCCTGCGAGATGAGCTCAGGGGCACCGGCAACAATACCCATCTGCTTTTGGAAAGCACGCCAGGCTGGTTTCGGCCCCTGCTGGCCGTACTGATTGTTTTCGGACCGCCACTGCGCTTTGTGCTCTGGCTGTCCGGCCGTGTCCCCGTCCCGGGTCTGGTGCGCACCCGCTGGTTCATGAAGCAGCAGCTGTTTCCAGCGGTAGGCAGGCAGAAATTCGTCCCGTTCGCCGTCAGCCTCACCGCGAACGCGTTCCGCGCCCCTGCACGGCAGACTCAACGCGAACGGCTGCTGATCGGTGCCTTTCTCCACGACCTGCGGCTGGCCTACCGGCGCCGACTCTGGCGGCCATGGGCGTGGCGGCGCACCGCCCGGGTCCTGGCCCTCATCGACAACATCGCCGGTGACCCGCGGGGCGAACAGTTCCTGAACCTGCTCACCGCCGTCCGTGATCACAGTACGCCGCCGCGCGGGCGCGTGACGCGGTTCCTGAATCTGATCCCGGTCATCCGCAGCAGCGGCAGGAAGGACGACCCCCTGCTGCTGGTCGCCGGCTACCAGGTCAACGCCATCCCGCAGCCGCTCCCTCGCCATCCCCTGACCGCTGCCAACGCGGCAGACGCGTGTGACGCTTGGAACGCGCCTCAACGCCCCACCGGTGCGGGCTGGCGGCTGTGGCTACGGATACCCACCTTCGTGGCGCCCCCGCCCGGCGTGACCGCCAAATCGGACGCTCGAGGATGGGGACAGCCTCTGTTCGCCCCGTCGCCCCCGGTATGGGCGCGCCGATGGGTACTGCGTTCGCTCGCGGTCGTGCTCGTGCCCGTGTTCCTGGCGTCCGTGGCGACAGGGATTCTTCGGCATGGAACCCATTTTTTCGATCCTGACGGCTGCTGGTCGCGAGCGGGTGTCTCGGTGTCCTGGGTCGACGGCCAGTGCATCGGCT
>NZ_CAAAFS010000174.1:0-8919 GCF_900634755.1 Protofrankia symbiont of Coriaria myrtifolia | reverse complement strand
AGCCACGCGGATGGGCACCTGCGCAGGGAACAGCGGACTGGTTTCGCGACCGGTGCGGGGAGCAGCAGCCAGCGGATCTCGTTTTCTTCGCCGGCCGGTACAACGATTTTCGCGAGTTCCTACGGGGCATGGAACGCTGCGGGGAGCTGCTGCTGGCCGACGACTCGGTCTCAAGAGTGGTCAGCCAGGACGTGGGCCGCGGCACCGGCGGAGAGTTCAGGTTCGTCTCCAAGGGAGCACCCGTGCTGCTCGCCGGCAGAAAATGCCTGAACGGAGAGCTGGAACAGAATCCCCCGCCGTTTGCGAGCAGATCGCTGCGGGACTTCTGCGGCCGCCTGAAGGACATGTACACGGTGACCGGGATCAAGAAGAAGTACGCACCGGACACGGTGGACCCCTCGGATCCCCCCTGGGTGGACGAGCGTACCGGTCTGGCCTACGACACGGCCAAGCTGTTCGTCGACGCCATCAGAAAATCAGGCGTGGGGATCAGCAGAGCACAGGCCTGGAAGACCCTGCGGGAGGAACCCTACCTGGACGACAGGAATCCTCGGCAGGACGACCAGGAAAGGTGTGAGGACCCCACCAGCCGGCAGGCGTGGCCGGGCGCGACCGGATGTGTCGATTTCCGTACTTCTCAGGTCGCGGTGAGCAAGCAGATGACGGTCATATACGTCGACCTCTCCCGCCCGGAGCTCCCGTCCGGACCGACCAGAGCGGGCCAGGATCCGGAGAACGACAACGGACAGCCGTGCAGATACGTCATCAGCGGCCGGGAGCCGAGAATCAGCAACGACTGTCTCGACCCCGGCAGGCAGCCGCTCTCCCCCACCGCGGACGACTGACGACGGACCGTTCCACCGGCCCCCGGTCGCCGTCGTCCGCGTCCGTGACGTGGAGGGAGTCACGGGGCCGTGTGGTCCTGTGCGGCGGGGAGGCGGATCTGGGAGCGGTCGCGGACGTAGCGGGGGGCGTCGGCGGTGAGGCCGCGGAGCAGGATACGGTTTTCTGACAGCAGGTAGCGCACGCTCCCGGACACCGACGCGGCGATCGTGGAGATGAAACTCTGGGACGCCTCCCGCAGTGGGCTGAGCCAGCGTCCCTCGACCGCCTCCTGTACCCACAACTGCTCGATGTGCATCTTCTCCCGGATGCACGAGGCGGGATGGGTCGCCTGCTCCAGGCGCCGGTAGGCGTCCATCAGCAGCATGGCGGCGGGCATCTCCCGCACCTCCTGGACCTTCTGGCCGTTCGCGATCTCCTCCAGGCCAATGAAACGGCCGAGGCCGAACTGCCCGACGACGTCGTTCAGCCGGGAGAGCAGGGAGACACCGTCTGTTTCGACGCCGTCGAGGGCCACCGGTGTCCCAGCCTCGAAGGACACTTCGACCTCCACCGGGTCGGTGCCGCGGTACCGGGTCCAGTGGAAGAGCGACTCCGGAATCTCTATCTTCTCGGGGTCGTCGAGCCCGGCGGCCTCGAATTCACGGCACCAGATGTTGACATCGGTACTGAAGATTGACGCGCCGTCGTCGATGATGCCGGCCTCCGCCAGCGTCCAGCGCTTTTCTCTCCGATGCGGCGGACGGGCGGAAAAAGGTGACCCATAGTGTCCCCTGAACCCGAGGTCGGCGAGGGTCCGGTTGAAACGCCGCAGACTGTTCTGGGTGGCGTCCGCGGTGTGCAGAATGACCGAGCAGTCGCGCCGGGTGGCCTCGTCGAAGGCCGTCCGGGCGAGCAGCGGCCGGGACAGCGAAGCCGATATCGGATGCGTCCCCCCATAGCATGCCTGGGCCGAGATCGAAGGGAACGCGTAGTCCCGTACGAAGGCCGCGGTCCGGTCCAGCACGATGTGCTCGAAAGGGAGGTTCGCACAGATCATCCGGGCCCGGTTGGTATCCACTCCCCCGCCGAGGTCGCAACTGAGAACAATCACCTCGGCGCTCGGGCGGACCCGGTGGATATGGTACAGCAGGTACGTGCCGTCCAGCCCACCACTGTAGAGAACCACCAGCCTGTTGGCCGCGAGAAAGGCCTCGTCGACTTCCTCGAGCTCCCTGATGACGGTGTTCACTCTTCCCCCTCGCCGGCATCCACGATTTCTTGTATGAGGCGGTTCGTCAGTACGAAGCAGTCATCGGCGAGCTCGGGATCGTCAGGCGGGTAGTCAAAGGACTGCAAGGTCTGAACGCAGCGATGATACCGCGGGCCGGAAAAATACTCGGCCAGCATCTTCCGCATGCGGTCCTCGTCGCTCTGCCAGGCCGCCTGAAAGGCGCCGCGGGTCCACACCAGCGACGTGGCGTACTCGTGGCGTTCACGGTGGTAACTGCTCCCGACGAGCCCCCGTAAGGCGCTGAACAACGGGCCACGCTCGAAGGTGATGACGAAGATGTCCTCCCGTTCACTTGTCGACTCGTAACGCACCGAACGGACCCGGGTCGCCGGTGGCATGCTGATGCTACCGGTACGCTCCTCCTCCGGAATCCGCAGGATGATGGCTGATATCTCCGGCAGGGCACGGTTGAGGAATCCTTTGATGTAGCCCTGCCAGAACGTGTAGAGCTGGCGTGTCTCGTCCAGGTCGGTGGTCCGCAGGAAGTTCTCCCGGATCGCCAGGTGCCAGGACTCCTCCGTCACGTTCCGCAGCTCGTACGTGCCCCAGCCGCCGGTACGGTCCCAGTAGTTCCACAGCGCGACGAAGGCCGCTGGGCTGGAGGGCACCCAGCGTCCGTAGTGCAGGGCGTGGTCGACAAGGTCGCGGGCCGCGCTGCGGCCGATCTCCTGGCCGGTCTTCTCGAATTCGCGCGCGTCCAGCCGGCGCGGTGTCTGCAGCATCCGCACAACCGTCTCGGTACGCATGATCACATGACGGACGCCGGCCCGCCGAACCACGCCGTCCGTCACCGACAGGCCGACCTCGGGAATCAGGTCGCTGAGCCGCCGTTTCGCCTCGCGCAGGATCGGATGGTCGTTGTAGGAATCCGGGCTGATCGCGAACAACGGCCGGAACTGCTCCGCCAGGAACTCAACGAAATCGGCCACCTGGGCCCGGGTCGACTGATTCCGCGTGTCGAACACGTCACGGACGGACCGCAGATCCGGATGGAAGACGCGGTACGGGCTGTTCGGCTGGCTGAACTCCTGCGCAAGACGGGCCAGGTCGTGCCGCACCCGCAGCTGCAGATCCGCGGCGCTGTCAAAGGACCACGGCGAGAAACGGAGCATGAGCTCCCGGCGGAACTCCGCCTGAAACTGCTGGTGATCGGGCTGTCCGGGACCTTCCGGCCAGGCCTCGCCCGAATCGACAAGATAGATCAGCAACTGTTTCCCCAGCACACGGGCGCGATCGTACTCGGCCATCGTCGCGGACCGCGCGGGATCTGCGGAGGCGTCACCGAAATGATGCCCGATGATCCCGACATAGACGTCGCAGGCACTCACCTCGTCCAACAACGGCTGCCGGTTCCGCTGGTCGCGGCTTTTCAAGATTTCGATGGCCGCCTCTTCACTGCTCTGGGCGACGATCCGTTCCCGGGCCGGGCGCCAGTATTCGTCGAGATCGGTCACGGTACCGCTGACGAACACCCGCATGGGGCTGCTCGTGTGCTCGAACGCCACCGCCACCACGCCGCCGGAGCTCGGTGGCGGCCCCTCCAACAACGTCAGAGCGATTTCCAAGATCTTCTCGTTCTCGTAGTTCTCGATGGTGTCGGGATGCAACCCCACCACGTCGGCCAGCCGCCGGCGCCGGGCCGTGAGAATCCCCGGGTCCTCGAAGAACCTGGACGTACCCGCGGCCGAGGGTTCGGCGAGTGCGTAGGCGTTGCGCAGGGACCTGCTCCGGATGCTCAGGTCCAGGTCCGACAGCAGCTGGACGAGCACCGCGAACGCGCTCGACACGGAACCGTCCCGGCCGGCGGCGGCGCTCCATTCCCGCAGGACCGCCAACAGGCCGTCCCGTTGTTGCAGCGCGGGCAGGGAGAGGCCCCGGCCTTTCCGGAGAGCGGTCAGATCGTCGATCAGCGCCTGCCGGGCCCGCTCACGTGGAAGGCTCCCCCCTTTTTGTACCCCAGCCACTCTCTCTTCCGATTTTTTTCCGGCTGCCCGAAACTATCCCGTCATCTCTCCGCTAGCCACAAGGTGTTGGCTCATGTGACTCTAGGGCTGGTCGGTTCGGCAGGGAAGGCACCGGTCGGCGTGAGATGGCCGACGGTGCCGCGTTCTTCTAACCGGGGGTGTTCACGTGAGCCCGATCCTCGTCTTCTTCCTCTTCCTGATCTCGCTGCTCTCGGTCGGCTGCGTGTTCCTACTCCTTCTTCTGCGGCTGGCCGAGGAACGGCGTGACATCATGGACGCCCGCCGGCTCGCCGACAGCATTCACTATCCGTGGAACCCGCACAACCGTGTGTCGAGATACCCCGAAGACGCCGGCCAGCGGATCGAACGGGTCGAATAGAATCTCAGGTTTTCGCCGGCCCTCTCGGAACAGTTCGACGAGGGCCGGCGAACACGCGGCAGCCCGCGATGCGGGGCGCCTGACACGGGCCCGGCCCACACCCGGGGCGACGCCGGGACAATTTCGGTTTCGGACACCACCAGCGACAACCACGACCGACAACCGCTGATAACCGACAACTTTCAAGATCAACTTTGACGCCAGGGGGCGTCAACGGCGTTGACTACGGCGTAGGCGAAGGAAAAAACCTCCGAACGAACGAGATCGGGACAGCACGCAGGCGCGTCAGAACAGCCCGACGGCGCTGCGATCGATCGCGGTGTCCCGGCCGGCCAGCCTCACGACGGCGTCCCGGGTGGCGATCGCCCCCGGGCCGATTCCGCTGATGCTCAGCGTGGCAGCCGCCGCGGCAAACCGGACAGCGTCACTGACCGTGCTCCCAGTGTCCAGCGCGATGAACAGCGGCGCGGCGAAAACGTCCCCGGCGCCGGTGTCGTCGACGAGACGGTCGGCCGCGATGGCGGAGAACTCCTGTCTCCCGTTCGCGAGCAGGACCTCCGCCCCGCGAGGACCCTTGGTGATCACAACGACCCCGCCGGCGCGACGCACCGCCTCGGCCACGCTGGCCAGATAGGCGACCTCATAGTCGGCGAACACCACCGCGTCGATGTTCTTCGCGGTCGCGCCGTCGATGTGCAGCATGTGATGACGGACGAGCCGGCTGGCGTCCCAGGAACGGATCAGGCCCTGTGGGGTGAGCCCGACCAGCCCTCGCGCGCTGCGCCGGACAACATCGTCGAGGACGATTTCCCGCGCGACGGGCGCCAGATGCAGCACTCTGCTCTCCGGGAGCCGGTCGAGCCCCGAGACGACGCCCGCGGACGCCTCCAGCCACTGGGTTCGCAGGCTGCCGGCGTTGTCGTTGCGAAACCGGGTCGTCTCCGGCGCCGGCTGGATGTAGAGAAACGCCTCCGCCTCGAACGGCGTCCACACCGGTGCCAGTTCCGCATCATGGCCGCACCCGACACCGGCGGCACACAGGCCCAGCCGCGCCGCCTGCACCACGCCGTAGACCATGCTCCCACCGATGGTGGAGGAGGAGTCGGGCAGGACGTCAAGTGTCGGGTTCCCCACCGCCAGGTAGTCGACGGGCGCACAGCCGGCCAACGCCTCGGCGGTCCTGATCGTCATGGCGGCAACAGTACTCGTGTCCGTCCCGGGCACTCCGGCGTATGCGCATGCCAGCATGCCATCGATCAACCCTGACCGGGGGCTCATCACATGGGCCGGCCGGTCAGGGGCGGCGCTTCGGGGAGCGCTCAGTCGACCGGCCGCGCGGCGCCCGGCACCCTGCCGACCGTGCCGGGCCCACCAGCACCCGGCCCACCAGCACCACCATGCGCGCCAGCCACGGCGGCCCGCGACGACGCGACCGCCAACGCCTTTGTGATCTCCATATGGCCGACGGCGCCGACCGGCTGTGGCCTGGCGCCGCCGATGTCGTCGACCGCCAGCGCGAGGCCCGCGCCCGGCCGTCCGGCCAGCCGCGGAAGCAGGTCGGTGAGCAGCTCGTCCGGCGTGGTCAGGCACACCCCGGCCATCGGCACACTCACCTTGCTGACCCTGGTCAGCCCGCGGTCGTCCAGCGGGACCGCGTCAAGATCACGCAGGAACACGACGCCAGCGAGAGCACCGTCGAAATCCACGACGGTGAACACCGTCCGCCCGGAGGCGACCACGGCCGGCGCCACCACCTCGTCCACAGCGGCGGCGACCGTGCGCCAACCGGCCACACTCTCGGGGGCGGGCCCCATCACCTCACCGACCCGGACGCCGGCCAGCAGCCGGTTCGTGCGCAACCGGGACTGCTCGAGACGGCCAGCGCCAAGCGCGATCCAGCCCAGCAGCGCCACCCACAGCCCCGCCGGGCTGGTCAGGAAGGTCACGGCCAGGCCCGACGCGATCAGCGTCCAGCCGACGATCACCGCGGCCCGGGCCACGGCGGCGTCGGCGCGTTCCCGGCTGCCCGTCCGGCGGTACACCGCGGCCGCGAGCAGCCGCCCCCCACCGGTGCGTGGCGTGGGCAGCAGCTCCGAGGCGGTGAGCAGCAGCAGGAGGCCGCCCGCCCACAGTCCGACGCTGCCGGCGAGCGCCGCGGCGCCGCCGGGGGCGAGCCAGCCGAGCACGACGAGCGCACCTCCCCCGAGCCCACCGACGAGCAGGCCGGCGCGGGCAACGCGGGCAGCGGCCACGGGTTCGGTGATCTGCGTCACGGTGGTCAGCCGGCTACCGAAGGCGCCGACCGTGATCCCGCTGACCTCGGCACCCGCCCGACGCGCGGCCGCGGCCCGGGCGAAGTCCGCGGCGAGCAGCACGCCGAACACCACTCCGGCACCGATGAGCCCGGCGGACAGATAGGCGGCGGTCGGGCGGTCCGGCACCGCGGCCGGGAGTATGAAGGCGGACAGCAGGAAGGTCAACAAGGCGATGGCGACGGCGGCCCCTGGGCGTACCGACACCGGTGTGCGGACCGTTCCCCGCGGCGTATGGTCAGCGGTCATATCCGTTCGCTCCCCTTTCCAGGCAGGACGTATGCCGCGGGAAAGATCGCATCACCGAATTCGTCCTCTTCCAGACTTCCCGGTCCCCGGCGCATGCACACGGCCGGACCCCACGATTGTTGTTTAAAATTTCGTTACCGTTCCTTGACGATCACTGTCGGTTCCCGTGACCACCGACCCTGCCCGTCCCTGCCAGCTCTCCTGCCGGCTCCCTTGCCGGCTCTGTCAGTCCCTGCCCACCCCGGCACCGGTACGGGATCCGACCAGGGCCTCACCCCTCGGCATTCCTCTCGGCGGCGGATGGCGTCCCATCCTGCTATCGAACCATCACCCGTCGCAACGTAGGATCGGTACATGCCTCACGAATGGGACGCCCGTGGCTACGATGCCCTGCCACTGCCCCACGAGCAGTGGGGTCTGCGCACCCTCTCCCGCCTGGCGCTGGCCGGCGGCGAGACGGTCCTCGACGTCGGCTGCGGGACCGGCCGTGACACCGCCGCCCTGCTCGACCGCCTGCCCCACGGGCGAGTGATCGCCGTGGATGGCTCGGCCGCCATGCTGGACCAGCTGCAAGCCCGGCTGGCCGGCCGTACCGACCGCCTGGAGATCGTCCACGCGGACCTGACCCGGCCGCTGCGCCTACCCGGCCCGGCCGGCCTGGTCGACGCGGTCTTCAGCGTGGCCGCCTTCCACTGGATACCCGACCATGGCGCGCTGTTCGACAACCTCGCGGCCGTCCTGGCCCCCGGCGGCCAGCTCGTCTTCGAATGCGGTGGGCACGGGAACATCGCGAACGTCATCCGCGCCATCGACAACCTGGTCGACGACGTGCCGGACGTGTGGAACTTCGCCGACGTCGCCGGGACGGACGCCCTTCTGCGGGCCGCCGGCTTCGTCGACACCGAGGTGACGCTGGTGGCGGACCCGGCGGTCTTCCCCGACGACGACCTGCTGCTGCGCTACCTGGAAACGGTCGTCCTCGGCGCGCACCTCGACCGGCTGCCCCTCGACGAACGGGCCGCGTTCACCCGGGCCGTCGCCGAACGCCTGCCCGCGCCCGTCGTCGACTACGTACGGCTGACCGTCCGCGCCGTGCGAGGGGGCTGACCGGATCCGCGGGGCGCACTGACGTGACCGTGCCCCGCGGAACACAGAACACAGTCGCGCCCGTCGAGGCTGGCCCGGGGCCGCCTCCGGCCCGACCGTGCCCCGCGGAACGCGGACTCCCGCCCCGGAAGAGCCGGTAGCGGGCCGGCCATCTCGGTCGACTCGGCTGGCGGCTACGGTGGCCAGACGGCCACAGTGCATGTTAATTTCATCCTGTTTATGAATTTTGCCTGGCTTTGATCCCTGATCCTGCCTGGACGGTGCCCATGAGGTTGTGCATCCGCCGTTACGCGTTCCTCGCGTCCACCGGGTGTGTTCCTCGGAACACGGAGCCGGCCACGCCCGCCGCTGTTCCTGCGGCCCTGGCCGCGCTCCAAGTCGTCCGGTCCGGTGAGCCGTCCCACCGACTGGGGTGTCCTCGACATCGAGCACGACCCAACCCCGGGCGACCCCTTTGCCGTTCGCGAGCTGGCGCGACGCTTCCTGACGTTCGCCGCCGACGTCGAGCATGCCCGCGGGCAGATCGCCACGGTCACCGTCGGCGGTGTCGTACAGTCCTGGGCCGGCACCGCCGGTGACGCCTTCCGCGACGAACTGGACGAGTTCCCTGGCCAGCTGACCAGGCTGGAGACGTCCTACCGGATGGCTGGCCAGGCCCTCGGCGCCTACGAGCCGATCCTGGACGCCGCCCAGCGGCAGGCCGACCGTGCCCTCGCGCGTGGCCGCGATGCCCGCGCCCTCCGTGACCATGCCCAGACCCTCCTCACCCCGGCCCAGACCGCGCTGCGGTGT
>NZ_CAAAFS010000173.1:0-12997 GCF_900634755.1 Protofrankia symbiont of Coriaria myrtifolia | reverse complement strand
CCCTCCACCTGACCCCCGCTCTCCACACCGCCAGCGCGGGGATCCCTCCGCCCGACCCGGCGCAGCTCACCCAGGCCATCCGCGACCGCGACGCCGCCCAGATCCGTCTCGAGCAGGCCCGCGGCGCCGCCCGCGGAGCCCAGGACGATCTCGACGCCGCCCGCCGGCTCGCGTTGGCCGCCGGCCGGCTGCGCGCGGACGCCGCGCACACCTGTGGCCAGGCCATCCGCGACGCCTCCGACGCGGGCATCCGCAACAAACGCTGGTGGTCCTGGGAGAAGATCAGACAGACCGCGGGCAGCCTCTGGCACACCACCGTGCGGGCCGCGCAGATCACCGTCGCCGTCCTCGGCGTCGTCGCCCTGGTGATCGGCGGGCCGGCCGCCTGGATCGTGTTCGCCGCCGCCCTGGTCGTCCTCGCCGACACCCTGGCCCGCTACACCGCCGGCGAGGCGTCCGGTTGGGACGTCGGCCTGGCGTTACTCGGCTGCATCCCGGGCACCAGGGGGCTCACCACCACCGCCGGGCTCGCCCGCGGCCTGCGCATGGCCGGCGGCGCCCTCCGCGACGGCCGGGTCCTCACCGGACTCGTTCATGGCAGCGCCATCACCCACAGCATCCTCGCCGCCGCCCGCACCCACCTCACCACCCTCACCACCAACCTCCGCGACGCCTCTACCCACGTCACCACGATTCTCAGGAACATCCTCGGGCCGTTCCCGTCGCCCGCACTGGCGATGGCCGGCGGCGAACCAGCCGGCCGGATCACCGGGCGTATTCTGAGAACAGAAGCCGGTACGTCCCGTGGTGTCGCGCGCGCATGGACACCACCGGTCCACAGCCTGGAAAATCCGCACACCATACGATTCAGTCAGGAGAACGTGAGCCCGCAGACACACGATGACATAACCCTCCCCGAACTGGTGGAGAGCATGCGGACCGAGGGTTGGAGGGGAAAGCCCATCGACGTCGTCGAACTCCCCGACAAGTCGCTGCTGAGCATCGACAACCGCCGCCTCCTCGCCGCCCGCGAAGCGGGGATAGACGTCCCAGTCATACGCCACCACCCCGACGAGCCCTTCCCGGAAGAACGAGGGAAGTCAAGATTTTTCAGACCGAATAACAATATCCGCCAGCTGTCAGACGGAAGCCTGGTCCGCGGTGGCATGGAGGGCGAAATATTATACAAGAAAAAGGCCAGGCCGCTGACCTGGGGCGAAGCCGCTTTGTTCCGGACTGCCCGCCAACCGAACAATCCCGACGGTTCGCGGTTCCCCCTGCTGGGGCGCCTGGAACCACCGAGGATCTTGGCCGGAAAATGAAAAACGGTTCGAATTCTCCGCATCTTCCAACGCTCGTAGAATGTTTTGCGAGCTATCTTCGGGATCTGACGGGCAAACGTTCGGTGGACGAACTGCTTGTCGCCCTGGATGCGAACGGGCTGTACCTCGAGCGCGACCTGCTCCAGGCCCGCCGGGACGGCCTGGCGAGACGGCTGCCCGCGCCGGAGTCGGCCGGGATCTGGAGTGGCCGGCGCTGCTGGCTGGGCTGGTACCCCCCGGATACCAGCGAAGCCTCGGCAGGTGATCTGTGGTTCGACCCGGTCGAGATCTCGCTGATGGCCCTGATCCCACAGACCCAGGAAGATCTCGCCGAACTCGCCGCGCTTCCACCGCGTTTCCTGGCACGGCAGACACCGTTCGTGGGGTGGGTCTCCGTTCGGCAGATGGCGGTCTGGCAGGCGATGGGATGTTCGCTCGTGGCCGGCCGCGGCCTGCTGGTCGACACGGAGCCCGGCCCACCGCATGCGGCTGTCGCCGGGGTGCCGCCGGCGCTCGCGTGGGACATCGCCCTCTTCCTCGGCAAGGAGACCTGTGACCCGGACTACTGGGAGGCCGCTCATGAGGCACTGTCGGCGGAAGAACTTGCGGACATGTGGCCGGATGACGCCCCGGAGCATGCCGGTGAGGAGAACTCCGGATTCTGGATCGTCGTCGGGCGCGACGATGTCCTGGCCGGCACCCCGTGGGACAACGACCTGGGTGACAGCTTTCCGTATCTTCATGCGTCTTACCCTGCGCCGGGCGTCCGCTTCCGGACCGCCGTCTCCAGCCAGCTGGGAATAACAGATCCGGAAGAGGATGATGAACCGGGCACTGTCATCGACCGTCGGCAGGCTACCATGATCGATAACAGGTGAACGTGGTGATCGATCCGCGTCTCCGACGGTTCGCTGTCCTGACGGCCGCGGAGCGGCTGCGCAAACAGGGGTGGAGCGGTGGGCCGCTGCACGCGGTGGGGCTGCCCGACGGCACGAAGATCACCCTGCAGAACGTCCTGCTCGCCGCCGCGCGCGAGGCCGGCCTCCAGGAGATTCCCACCCTCACCCACCATCCGGACGAGCCACTGCCGCTCTTCATGGCCAGGGACTTCGTGCTCGTCCGGCCGATCCGTGAGCTGGCGGACGGGTCGTGTGTGGTCGGCGGCCGGGCGGGAGAGGTGTTGTTCCGCCGGGGGCGCCGCGCGGCGACATACGGCGAGGCCGCGTTGTTCCGTGCCGTAGGCCAGGCGGACATTCCCGATGGCGCCCCGGTGCCCTTCTCGTGGACGGCCGCCATGAGCACGGGAGAAAACCAGGAATGAAAGAAGGCCAGCAATGAGAGAAGGCCGGGAATGACCGGCACGCTGGACGACGCCTATGCCGATCATCTGCGGCTGTGGGCGGCCGGGTCAGCGTCACCCCGGCTGGTGGACGCGCTTGTACGCGGCGGTGAACCGGCCGAGGCCGAGCTGCTGCGGGCATATCTCGACAGCGGCGACCAATGGGTGACCACATCACGGACGTCGGGTGTCTGGCAGGGCAGGGCATGCTGGGTCGGCACCAGACCACCGGTGGAGGCACGCGGCGGTGACCTCTGGTTCGACGTGGTCGAGGTGGCCTCCACTGTGCTGATACTGCGTCCGGAGGCGGAGCTGGCGGCTTTCTCCGCCGAGGAGTGGCAGACCCTGACCGCGTGCGTGGGCTGGCTGTCGACCAGACCGGTTCGGCGGTGGCAGTTCCTGGGCTTCGCGTCCGTCACCGGCCTGGACCCCGGCCGGACGATCGGCTCGTCCGCATATGCCATGGGCGTCCGCGGTGCCTGGGCCGACCGGTACGCCGGATACTTCGGCAAGAGCCTGCCCGGCTGGGACAGCTGGTGGGGGGCATCCTGCTCGCTCAGTGATGAAATCATCAACACCATGTGGCCGGCGGACATCCCGGAGATCGGGTTTCGTGTCGCGGAGGACGCGATGGCGCTTCTGGGCCGCGCCCGCGCGCTCCTGACGGACCAGGATCCGGATGGCCCATTCCCACTGGGTGAACGTTTTGCCGTCACGGACCGCTACTGGCTGCCGGGCATGCGGTTCCGGACGGAGCTGAGCGCCCAGCTCGGCCTCCTGCCGGCCGACCGGGGAGAGACCGGGAACGCACCCGTACTCGCCCGGCCATGAGCGGGAAGGCCGTGGGGGTCATATGCCGGCTGCGTGCATGCCGCGTAGTTCTTTTTTCAGTTCGGCGATCTCGTCGCGTAGCCGGGCGGCGAGTTCGAACTGGAGCTCCTTGGCCGCCTCGTGCATCTGGTCGTCGAGCTGGCGGATGAGCTGCGCCAGGTCGGCGCTGGGCATGCCGGCCAGCTGGGCCGCGTGCCGCCCGACCGCGCCGTCACGGCCCGCCTTCGAGGACATCCCGGGGGCCGGCACCTTCCCGCGGGACCGCGCACGACCGCCACCGCCGATGACCTCGCCCTCGGCGCTCTCCCGCACAAGGTCGTCCAGGATGTCGATGACCTTCTTGCGCAGCGGCTGCGGATCCACACCCCGTTCGGTGTTGTAGGCGATCTGCTTTACGCGCCGCCGGTTCGTCTCCTCGATGGCCCTGCGCATCGACGGGGTCACCTTGTCGGCGTACATGTGCACCTGGCCGGAGACGTTGCGGGCGGCCCGGCCGATGGTCTGGATCAGCGACTTGTCCGACCGCAGGAAGCCCTCCTTGTCGGCGTCCAGGATGGACACCAGTGACACCTCGGGCAGGTCCAGCCCCTCCCGTAGCAGGTTGATGCCGACCAGCACGTCGAACTCGCCCTTGCGCAGGCCGGTGAGCAGCTCGACGCGGCGGAGCGTGTCGATGTCGCTGTGCAGGTAGCGGACCCGGATACCGAGCTCGAGCAGGTAGTCGGTGAGGTCCTCGGCCATCTTCTTGGTCAGCGTCGTGACCAGCACCCGCTCGTCACGTTCGGCGCGGACGCGGATCTCGCCGACGAGGTCATCGATCTGCCCCCTGGTCGGTTTGAGTACGACCTCCGGGTCGAGCAGGCCGGTCGGCCGGATGATCTGCTCGACCACGCCGTCGGCGCGGGAGAGCTCGTACGGACCGGGGGTCGCCGACAGGTACACCGTCTGGTCGATGCGGGCGCAGAACTCCTCCCAGCGCAGCGGCCGGTTGTCCATCGCGCTGGGCAGCCGGAAACCATGCTCGACCAGGTTGCGCTTGCGCGACATGTCGCCCTCGAACATCCCGCCGATCTGCGGGACCGTGTTGTGCGACTCGTCGATGACCAGCAGGAAATCGTCCGGAAAATAGTCCAGCAGCGTGTGCGGTGCGCTGCCGGCGACCCGGCCGTCGATGTGCCGGGAGTAGTTCTCGATGCCCGAGCAGAAACCGACCTGGCGCATCATCTCGATGTCGTAGGTGGTGCGCATCCGCAGCCGCTGGGCCTCCAGCAGCCTGCTCTGGCGCTCCAGTTCGGCAAGCCGGTCGGTGAGCTCCGTCTCGATGCCCGCGATCGCGCGTTCCATGCGTTCCGGGCCGGCCACGTAGTGGGTGGCGGGGAAGACGAACACCTCCTGCGCCTCACGGACGATCTCGCCGGTGAGCGGATGCAGGTAGGCCAGCCGTTCGATCTCGTCGCCGAACATCTCGATCCGGACGGCGAGCTCCTCGTAGACGGGGAACACCTCGACGGTGTCGCCGCGGACCCGCAGCGTCCCCCGGGTGAAGGCGATGTCGTTGCGGGCGTACTGGACGTCGACGAACCGGCGTAGCAGACTGTCGCGGTCGATCTCCTCCCCGACCCGCAGCCGGACCATGCGCTTGATGTACTCCTCGGGGGTGCCCAGGCCGTAGATGCAGCTCACGCTCGCCACGACCACCACGTCCCTGCGGGTGAGCAGGCTCATCGTGGCCGAGTGGCGCAACCGCTCGACCTCCTCGTTGACCGAGGAGTCCTTCTCGATGTAGGTGTCGGTCTGCGCGATGTACGCCTCGGGCTGGTAGTAGTCGTAGTACGAGACGAAGTACTCGACGGCGTTGTGCGGCAGCAGCTCCCGGAACTCGTTGGCGAGCTGGGCCGCCAGGGTCTTGTTCGGCGCCATCACCAGCGTCGGCCGCTGCACCTGCTCTATCAGCCACGCGGTGGTGGCCGACTTGCCGGTACCGGTCGCGCCCAGCAGGACGAGGTCCTTCTCGCCGGCGCGGATCCGGCGGGCCAGCTCCGCGATCGCCGCCGGCTGGTCGCCGGAGGGCTCGAAGTCGGAGACGACCTGGAACGGCGCGGTCGAACGCGTGATGTTGTTGGCGGGGCGGTCGACGCCGGTGGGACGATCGGTCGTGGAGCTCACGTCCCTACAACACCACAGACCTCCGACAATTTCGCATCCGACCCGTTCCGCGCCGGCCCGCCGCGACCGCCCGGCGCTATCCGGGCTGGTGGGCCGCGAGCAGCCGCGCCCACACCTCGTCCACCCTGGCTCGAAGATCTTCCAGGCTGCCGCCGTTGTCCACGAGGATGTCCGCGACCGCCCGGCGGGCGGCGTCGTCGGCCTGGTTGGCTATCCGCGCCTGCGCCTGCTCGGGAGGCAGGCCCCGGCCGGCCAGCCGGGCCAGGCGGACCTCCAGCGGCGCCTCCACCACGACGACCACGTCGTACCGGTCGGCGAGACCGGCTTCGACGAGCAGCGGCACGTCGTAGACGACCACCGCGTCCGCGGGTGCCTGCGCCATGCGTTCAGCCGCCTGAGCGCCGACCAGCGGATGCGTGATCGCCTCCAGCCGGCGGCGGGCGTCCGGGTCGGCGAACACGACCGCCCCGAGAGCCGCCCGGTCGAGAGCGCCGTCGGCACCGAGCAGATGCGAACCGAACTGTTCGACCACGGCCCGCAGCCCCGGCGTCCCGGGAGCGACCACCTCGCGGGCGAGCTGGTCCGCGTCGATCACCACCGCGCCGTGGCCGGCCAACAGCCGCGCCACCGCGCTCTTGCCCGCACCGATCCCACCGGTCAGCCCCACCCGCAGCACAGGACCGAGTCTGCCGCATCGCCCCGTCCGCCGTACCGGATGGGCCGCCGTACCTGATGGGCGGGCCGCCCATCAGGTGAGGACCTTGGCCTTCAGCCGCTGGTACTCCTCGTCCGAGATGGCGCCGTGGTCCCGCAGCTCGGCGAGGCGGCCGATCTCGTCCGCGGGGCCGCCGCCCGGCGGGAAATGGTTACGCAGCACCCGTTCCCGCAGCGCCTGCTCCTGCTGGGCCGCCCGCTCCATCGCCCGTTCGTGCATGCTGCCGCCCCGCACGATCAGATAGATAAGGATGCCGAACAACGGGAACACGACGGCGACGACGATCCAGCCTGCCTTACCCCAGCCGGACAGGTCATGGCTGAGCAGAATGTCGGACACGACCGCGAAGAGCAGATAGAACCACAGTGCGAAGAGAAAGAACCACAACAACGTCCAGAACACGCTGAGCAGCGGATACGAATAGCCGGTGTCCACGATGGCCCCCTTGGTCGCCATGGCCGCTCCTGCTGTCGCCCGCGGCGGGCCCGCGAGCGGCACCGCACCCGGCCCCCCGGCACGGATACGGCCGGTGCGCGCGCACGGCCGATGGAACGCGACAACCGCCACCTCCACCATGCGCGGCAACGGCGCACCCCTCCTCACCCCCGGCAGGTGAACCCCCGCACGCCCCGCCACGCCCCGAGAACGCCCGCCAGCATCCCGCCGGCGGTTTCCAGTGGTTGCGGTTCATTCGCCGGGCATATATTGATCCTTTGACCAGTGTCCATCTGTGTGACGGAGCATGCGCGTCTGAGTGATCCGCGTGGGAGGTGGCCGGGGTGGTGCGTGGGGCGCCGGTGGCGGATCCGGACGAGGGCCGGGTTACGGCGGACGGCCCGGCGCGTTATGCGGCGGGGGTGCCCGGGGTGGCGCACGCGCTCGGCCAGTCGGTGGCCCAGATGGGGGTGCGACGCAGCGTCACCACCCTGCGGCTGCTCAACCAGGCGGACGGGTTCGACTGCCCGGGCTGCGCCTGGCCGGACCCGGATCCCGCGCACCGCTCCGCCGCGGAGTTCTGCGAGAACGGGGCGAAGGCCGTCGCCGAGGAGGCGACCCTGCGCCGGCTGACGCCGGAGTTCTTCGCCGCGCATCCGCTGCCGGACCTCACCGGCCGCTCCGGCTACTGGCTCGGGCAGCAGGGCCGGCTGTGCGAGCCGATGTACAGGGCGGCGGACGACGACCACTACCACCCGGTGAGCTGGGACGACGCGTTCAGGATCATCGCGGCCGAGCTGACCGGTCTGGACAGCCCCGACGAGGCCGTCTTCTACACCTCGGGACGCACCAGCAACGAGGCGGCGTTCGTCTACCAGCTGTTCGTCCGCGCGTTCGGCACCAACAACCTGCCGGACTGCTCGAACATGTGCCACGAGTCCTCCGGGGCAGCGCTCACCGAGACGATCGGCATCGGCAAGGGCAGCGTCACCCTCGACGACCTCGAACAGGCCGACCTGGTACTCGTCGTCGGGCAGAACCCGGGGACGAACCATCCACGCATGCTCTCGACGCTGGAGCGGGTGAAGCGGGCCGGTGGCGGCATCGTCGCGGTCAACCCGCTGCCCAAGACGTCGCTGATCCGGTTCCGTAACCCGCAGCGGCCCGCCGGTGTGCTCGGGCGCGGCACCGCCCTGGCCGACCAGTACCTCCAGATCCGGCTCAACGGTGACATGGCGCTGTTCCAGGCGCTGTCACGCCGCCTGCTCGACGCCGAGGCAGCCGCCCCGGGCACGGTGCTCGACCACGGCTTCCTCGCCGCGCACACCACCGGCTTCGACGCGTTCGCCGAGCATCTGCGGACGCTGTCCGGCGACGACGTCCGGCGACGACGTCCGCGCCGCCACCGGGCTCGCCGACAGCGAGATCGACGAGCTGGCCCGCCGGGTACTGGCCGCCAAGAAGATCATCGCGTGCTGGGCGATGGGACTCACCCAGCACGCCAACGCGGTGGCCACGATCCGGAAGGTGGTGAACTTCCTGCTCCTGCGCGGCAACATCGGCCGGCCGGGAGCGGGGGTCTGCCCGGTGCGCGGGCACAGCAACATCCAGGGCGACCGCACGATGGGCATCTGGGAGAGGATGCCGGACGTGTTCCTCGACGCCCTCGGCTCCGAGTTCGGCTTCACCCCGCCACGGCGGGGTGGCTACGACGTCGTCGACGCGATCCGTGCGATGCGTGACGGGCGGGTGAAGGTCTTCGTCGGCATGGGCGGCAACTTCGTCGCCGCCGCGCCCGACACGGCCGTCAGCGAGGCGGCGATGCGTGGCTGCCGGCTCACCGTGCAGATCTCCACCAAGCTCAACCGCTCCCACGTGGTCACCGGCCGCCAGGCCCTCATCCTGCCCACGCTGGGCCGGACCGAGATCGACGTGCAGGCCGGCGGCCCGCAGTTCGTCACCGTCGAGGACTCGATGGGCGCCGTGCACGCCTCCCGCGGCGGCCTGCCACCGGCCGCGCCGTCGCTGCGCTCGGAGGTCGCCATCGTCTGCGGGCTCGCCCGGGCCACCCTCGGCGGGAGAACCACGGTGGACTGGGCGGGCCTGGCCGGCGACTACCGGCGCATCCGCGGCCACATCGCCGCCGTCATCCCCGGCTTCGCCGACTACGACGCCCGGGTCGCCCGGCCCGGCGGGTTCCTGCTGCCGCACCCGCCCCGGGACAGCCGCAGCTTCCCGACCCCGTCCGGCCGCGCCGCCATCACCGTCAACACCCTCGAGGTGCTGCGCACACCGCCCGGGCACCTTCTGCTCCAGACGATCCGCTCCCACGATCAGTACAACACCACCATCTACGGCCCTGACGACCGTTACCGTGGCATCCGCCACGGCCGGCGCGTCGTCCTCGTCCACCCCGACGACCTCGCCGCGCTCGGCATCCCCGACGGGGGTCAGGTGGACATTGTCAGCGTCCACGATGCCGCCGCCGGGAAGGGCAAGGGCAAGGGCAAGGGCAAGGAACGTCGGGCCGAGAACTTCCGGGCTGTCGCCTACCCGACCGCCCGTGGCTGCGCCGCGGCCTACTTCCCGGAGACGAACGTCCTTGTCCCGCTGGACAGCACCGCCCGGCGCAGCAACACTCCCACGTCGAAATCACTGATCATCCGGCTGGAACCACGGTAGGACGCGGCCAGCCGCGCGCACGCGGAGCCGTCAGAAAGCAGTCATCGGGAACATACGGACACATGAGTGTGGGCCTGTAGGAAGAATCTCCTACAGGCCCACACTCATGTCACTGAACGATCAGTGGTAGCACCCGGCTGGCGGAGCCGACCAGATGGCGGGGCTACTCCCGGCCGAACTGCTCGCGGAGCCGGCGCAACGCTTCCTCGTCGATCGCGGAAGCGGGCTGCTCCGACTCGGCGGAGGTGTAGGACGACGGCGCGGCCGCGGCAGCTTCGGCCTCCTGGGCGGCGCGAATCTGCGCCTGGTGCGCCTCGTACCGCTGCTGGGCCTCGGCGTACTGTCGTTCCCACTCGGCCTGCTGCTCCTCGAAGCCGGGCAGCCACTCCCCTGTCTCCGGGTCGAAACCCTCGGGGTAGACGTAGTTGCCCTGCTCGTCGTACTTGGCCTCCATCCCGTACTGGGACGGGTCGAACGCCTCGCCGTCGGGCACCAGCGCGCTGCTGTCGTTGGCCTGCTTGAGGGACAGGCTGATCCGACGGCGGTCCAGGTCGATGTCGATGACCTTGACGAGGATCTCGTCCCCGACGTTGACGACCTGCTCGGGGATCTCCACGTGGCGCTCGGCCAGCTCGGAGATGTGCACCAGGCCCTCGATGCCCTCGTCCACCCGGACGAACGCGCCGAACGGCACGAGCTTGGTGACCCGGCCCGGCACGACCTGGCCGATGGCGTGGGTGCGGGCGAACTGGCGCCACGGGTCTTCCTGGGTGGCCTTCAGCGACAGCGACACCCGCTCCCGCTCCAGGTCGACGTCGAGCACCTCGACCGTGACCTCCTGGCCGACCTCGACGACCTCGGACGGGTGGTCGATGTGCTTCCAGGACAGTTCGGAGACGTGCACCAGACCATCGACGCCACCGAGGTCGACGAACGCGCCGAAGTTGACGATGGAGCTGACGACGCCCTTGCGGATCTGACCCTTGGCGAGCTGGGCGAGGAACTCCGAGCGGACCTCGCTCTGGGTCTGCTCCAGCCATGCCCGCCGGGAGAGAACCACGTTGTTCCGGTTCTTGTCCAGCTCTATGATCTTTGCTTCGAGCTCACGGCCGACGTAGGGCTGCAGGTCCCGGACGCGGCGCATCTCCACCAGGGAGGCCGGCAGGAAGCCACGCAGCCCGATGTCGAGGATGAGGCCACCCTTGACGACCTCGATGACGGTGCCGTTGACGACGCCGTCCTCCTCCTTGAGCTTCTCGATCGTGCCCCAGGCGCGCTCGTACTGGGCGCGCTTCTTCGACAGGATGAGCCGGCCTTCCTTGTCCTCCTTCTGGAGAACAAGAGCCTCGACATGATCGCCGACAGTCACGACCTCGTGCGGGTCGACATCGTGCTTGATCGAAAGCTCCCGGGACGGGATGACGCCTTCGGTCTTGTAGCCGATGTCGAGGAGCACCTCGTCGCGGTCCACCTTCACGATGGTGCCGTCGACGATGTCGCCGTCGTTGAAAAATTTGATCGTCTTGTCGACGGCGGCGAGGAAGTCCTCGGCCGAGCCGATGTCGTTGACCGCGACCTGCGGGGTGGTCGGGGTAGGCGGTGTGGTCACGGTCTCCATGGGTCGTACGTCGGTGGTGCTCGTCAAGGGGTCGGCTCCGACTACGGGGTTCGTCGTATGCACGAGGGCCGGGTCGAACCGCCGGGACGGAGGGACAGGGACCGTGCTAAACGAACACTGTCGATACCGAAAGCGACGCTCGAGCGGATCTGCTAGGTCTGAGACCCACGGACTCTCGTGCCAGTCCCAAGTCTAGGGACCGGTGTCCAAGGTGGTCAACGCCAGGGGCCCGCAACCTCGTCCAGGATCACAGGATCGACGGGACCGCCGGACGCGCGGCCCCACCGCGGGGCCGCGCCGGCGGCCTGGCGCCACCACCCCGAAGCGGCTGGCACGACTGAACTCAAACGGCTGAACTGGCACGGCTGACGGCACGGCTGGCACGGCTGGCACGGCCTCGTTCCGCGGCCGGCCGGCCATCCCCGCGCGGTATCCGGGGCGCGACGGCACGGCCCCGGCGGGACACCGCCCGCCCGGGCGCGCACCGCCGGCGTCCAGGGGCCCGCCGGACGCTGCGAGGATCGATGCCGTGAACGGAACAGAACACCCCGGCCCGGCCGCCGGCGAGCCGGAACCCGCCCGCCGGGTCGCGCCGCAGTACCCTCCGGGCCACTACCACCCGGCGGAGTTCGGCTACAGCGACATCGACGACGACAGCGCCCGGTGGGCCAGCCGCGGCTACTGGGACGCCACCGCCGACGACTACCAGGCCGAACACGGCGCCTTCCTCGGCGACACCGACTTCCTGTGGTGCCCGGAGGGGCTGCGGGAGGCCGATGCCGGGCTGCTCGGCGAGGTCCGCGGCCGCACCATCCTGGAGATCGGCTGCGGTGGCGCGCAGTGCGCCCGCTGGCTGGTCGCCCGCGGCGCCGAGGTGGTGGCGCTGGACCTCTCCGCCGGGCAGCTGCGGCACGCCCGCGCGCTGTCGGCCGCCACCGGTATCCCGGTCCCCCTGGTGCAGGCCGACGCGGCCCGGCTGCCGCTGGCCGACGCGAGCGTGGACACGGCCTGCTCCGCCTTTGGCGCGATCCCGTTCGTCGCGGACAGCGCCGCGGTCATGCGCGAGGTCGCCCGGGTGCTGCGGCCCGGCGGCCGCTGGGTCTTCTCCACGACACACCCGATGATCTGGTCGTTTCCCGACCATCCGGGCAAGGAGGGGCTGACGGTCGTGCGCAGCTACTTCGACCGGCGGGCCTACGTGGAACGGGACTGGGCCGGCCGGACTACCTACGCCGAGACGCACCGGACCGTCGGTGACCGGGTCCGTGAGCTGGTGGCGGCCGGGCTGCGCCTGCTGGACGTGATCGAGCCGGAATGGCCGGCCGGTCACGACCGGATCTGGGGCCAGTGGGGGCCGGTGCGGGGCCGTTTCTTCCCGTCCACCGCGATCTTCGTGACCGACAGGCCTGCCCGACCCACCTGACACACTCCGGCACTCCGGCACTCCGGCACTCCGGCATGTACCGGTATGTACTTGTATGTACCGATAGGAACCGGGCCGGTGCCGACAGGCACCGACAGGAGCGGCCACGGGGGTGATATCCGGAGTCCGGCGGGACCGGCCACTGATTTCCCGACGCGGGAATGTCACATCGGGCAATGGGAAAATCGCTGCCGTGACGCCGGGGGGTGGTGACGGGCCAGCAGTTCGTCCGAGCGCGACGAACACCCTCCCGGTTGTGACGGACATCCTCGCGGCCCATGGCGTCCTCTCGGCCAGCGGTGTCGCGACGGGTCGCGGCACGGCCAGCACCGCCGCGGCAGGTCGCCCCCGGGCCGACAGCGCCGCGACGGGTCGTGCCGCGACGGACGGGGGCAGCACAGACACAGGCACCGCGCGCGGGGGCACGGCGGGCCGGGCCGGACGCCCGCGCGCGGTGCCTGTGTCC
>NZ_CAAAFS010000172.1:0-2300 GCF_900634755.1 Protofrankia symbiont of Coriaria myrtifolia | reverse complement strand
GCGGACAGCTCCCACCACGCGGGCGCGCCCCGCCGAGCCGGCCAGCCCCGCCATGCCAACAAGCCCTGTCGGGGCGACAGGCCCTGCCGTGCCGACGAACCGTCCGACCGTCGAGATCGGCGCCGCGCTGACCGCGCTGGTACTCCTCGGCCTGTTGCAGAACATCGACCTGCTGGTGCTCGGGGCGCACCGTTCCGCCGACGCCGGCCCGTACGCGGCGGTGTCCGTCGCCTGCAAGGCGCTGGTCTTCGCCGCGGTCGCCCTGGGCGGTTTCCTGCTCCCCGAAACCGCCACCCGCCGGCACCGCGGCGAGCACGCCCTGCACCAGCTCGGCGGGACGCTGGCGATGCTCGCGGTACCGGCCGCGGCGCTCGTCGCCGTCGCGCTGGTCGCGCCGAGGGCAGGTCTCACGCTCGCGTTCGGCGCGCCCCTGGCCGCCCGCGCGCCCGCGTTCGCGCCCCTGGCCGGTGCGATGGCCTGCCTGGGAGCGACCGTCCTGTGCACCTACTACCTGCTCGCCGTGGGGGAACGCCGCGTTCTCGCCGTGCTGGCCGCCGCCAGCGCGCTCGCCGTCCCGGCGCTGTGGTGGGCGCGGGGCGACGCGATCGCCACCGCCCGCATAGAACTCGTGGTACACGCGGCGCTGCTGACCGTGGCCGGATCGCTGGTCCGGATCGCGGCCCGGCGGGGCGCGCCGCCCGGGCCGACGGCGGGCCGTCGGGTGGCGGCGCCGATACAGCCGGGCCGCCCCGGGGGCGGGCTGCACCGTGGCCGACACAACATGTGGCGTTCCACCCCCTCGGCCGCACCCCGCCACCGCCGCAGAGATCTCTAAGATGCACCGGACACGGCCCGCACGCACCGCGCCGGCAGGTGAGCCGCCACGGTGAGCCGACCCGGCGAGCGGCCGTCCCTCCCGGCGGCACCCGCCAGCCGTGGACCGAACCAGGATGATTGGGTTGGACGGTGACCCTGACCGCACCATCAGCACGCCCGCGGCGCGGTCTCGGCCGCCGGACCGCCCGCCGGCCGGCCGCCCGCACCGGCCTACCAGAGCGCGGCCTGCGGCGCTGGCTGCCATCGTGGCCCACCGTGCTGCTGGCCGCGATCAGCTACCTTCCGCTGCTGTTCACCGCGCCCGGCCGGGTCGGCGTCGACACCAAGGCCTACCTCTACCTGGAACCGCGGGAGCTGATCGGACGAGCGGGGATCATGTGGGATCCCGGTGTCGGGATGGGTGTGGTCACCCATCAGAACATCGGCTTCCTGCTCCCGCAGGGCACCTTCTTCTGGTTCCTGGACCTGCTGAGCCTGCCCACCTGGGCCGCCCAGCGGCTGTGGACGGGTTCGGTGCTGTTCATGGCCGGCGCGGGCGTGCTGTTCTGCATGCGTTCGTTCCGCTGGCCGCACCGGTTCGCCTTCGTCGCGGCCGCGGGTTACATGCTGACCCCCTACGTCCTCGAGTACGAGGCGCGGATGTCGGCGATCCTGCTGCCGTACACGGGCCTGGGCTGGCTGTTGGGGATCACGGTCCGTGGCCTGCGCGAGGCGCGGGGTGGCCTGGCGGGGTGGCGGCCGGACGGCTGGCGCTGGCCGGCGGCGTTCGGCATCGCCGTCGCGCTGGTCGGCAGCAGCAACGCCGCCAGCCTGATCTTCGTGCTGCTGGCGCCGATCCTGTGGCTGCCCTTCGCGGTGTGGGTCACCCGGGAGGCCCGCCTCGGCCCCGCGCTGGGCATGTGCGCCCGGGCCGCGGTGGCGGTCGTGGGCTGCTCGGCCTGGTGGATCGCGGGCCTGCTCACCCAGGCCGGCTACGGCGTCGACATCCTCGCCTACAGCGAGACACTCAGGACGGTCGCGAGCGCCTCGCAGGCCTCCGAGGTGCTGCGCGGTCTGGGCAACTGGTACTTCTACGGCGGGGACGCGCTGGGCACCTGGATCGCCCCGTCCCGGGACTACACCCAGACCATCTGGGTGATCCTCATCAGCTTCACGGTGCCGCTGCTGGCCCTGGCGGGTGCGGCGCTGTGCCGGTGGGGATACCGGGCCTACTTCGTCCTGCTCGTGCTCGTCGGCACCACGGTCGCGGTCGGGGTCTACCCCTACGAGAACCCCTCGCCGCTGGGCGGGGCCTTCCGGTCGTTCGCCGAGGCGTCCAGCGTTGGTTTCGCCCTGCGTTCGATGCCGCGTGCCGTGCCGCTGGTCGCCCTCGGCCTGTCGGTGCTGCTGGCCGGCGGGCTCGCCGCGCTGGCGCAACGCGTTGACGAGCGGCTGGCGCGGCGCGCGCGGGAGGCGCCCGGCCG
>NZ_CAAAFS010000171.1:0-10453 GCF_900634755.1 Protofrankia symbiont of Coriaria myrtifolia | reverse complement strand
GCCGCGCGCGGCTGCCGGCGTCCGTGCCGGGTGTCGCGTGGGCGGTCGTGGTCGTGCTGATCGTGGCGAACCTGAGCCCGCTGTGGCGCGGCCAGTTCGTCGAGGCCGGGCTGGACCGGCCCGAGACGCTCCCCGGCTACGAACTGCAGGCCGCCGCCGACCTGGACGCGGCGGGGACGGCCACCCGGGTCCTGGAACTGCCCGGGGCGCCGTTCTCGCACTACCGGTGGGGGACGACCCTCGACCCTGTCCTGCCCGGGCTCATCGAACGGCCCTTCGTCTCCCGCGAGCTGATCCCGCTGAGCGCCGCCGCGTCCGCCGACCTGCTGCGCGCGCTGGACCGCCGGCTGCAGGAGGGGGTGTTCGAGACCGGTTCGCTGGCTGACATCGCCCGGCTGATGGGTGTCGGCGACGTGCTGCTGCGCAGCAACTTCCAGTACGAGCGGTTCCGCACCCCGCGGCCGGTGCCGACCTGGCAGCTGTTCACCGACCCGGTGCCGGCGGGCCTGACCGCGCCGCGCCGCTTCGGGCCGCCGGTGGCCGACACCCCGCAGATCCCCTTCAACGACGAGATCGCCCTGGGCACGCCCCCGGGCGCTCCCGCGCCGCCGGCGCTGGCCGCCTTCGGGGTTCGGGACGCCAGGCCGATCGTGCGCACGGCGACGACCGCGGCCCCGCTGCTGGTCAGCGGGAACGGTGAGGGGCTGGTGGACGCGGCGGCCACCGGGCTGCTGTCCGAGGCGGTGGCCGGGAACCGGGCCATTCTCTACACCGGCTCGCTGGCCGCGGACCCCGCCGGCCTGCGACAGGCCCTGGACGACGGCGCCGACCTGCTGCTCACCGACAGCAACCGACTGCGGGCGGAACGCTGGAGCTCGGTCCGGGACGGCTACGGCTACGTGGAAACCCCCGGCAGCGCGCCGCTCACCCCCGACCCGAACGACAACCGGCTGCCGGTCTTCCCGGACGCCACCGCGGCGTCCCAGACCGTCGCCGTGCTGCAGCCTTCCGGCCAGTCCGCGCCGACCGCCTCCGCGCGGATCGCCTCGGTCGAGGCGACCGACTACGGCAACACGTTCTCCTACAGCCCACCGGAGCGCCCGGCCGGCGCGGTCGACGGCAACCCGGACACCGCCTGGCGGGTGGGCGCGTTCACCAACCCGGCCGGGCAGCGCCTGCGCGTCGACCTGGCCGGCCCGGTGACCACGGACCGGGTCCGGCTGGTCCAGCCGCTCACCGGCGCGCGCAACCGGTGGATCACCAAGGCGACGCTGCGCTTCGACGGCGGCTCGCCGGTGACGGTGCCGCTCACGGACAGCTCCCGGGATCCCGCCGGCCAGGTGGTGACCTTCCCCGCCCGCAGCTTCACCCGGCTGGACGTCACCGTCGACGCCACCAACACCGGGACCCGCGCGAACTACGCCGGCCTGTCCAGCGTGGGGTTCGCCGAGGTCGACATCGTGACACCGGACGGGAGCGCACCTCACGTCCAGGAACTGCTGCGGATGCCCGCCGACCTGCTCGCCGCGGCCGGCGAGGACTCCCTGCGGCACCGTCTGACACTGCAGATCACCCGGGACCGCGCGAACCCGGCCGAGCCGTTCAAGTCCGACACCGAGCCGGCCGTCGCCCGCACGTTCACCCTGCCGACCGCGCGGACCTTCACTCTGACCGGCACCGCCCGGGCCTCCGCCTACGCCGATGACCTCGTGCTCGGCGCCTCGGTCGGCCGGCCGACCGACGGGGTCACCACCGAGTCCTCCGGCCGGCTGCCCGGCGACCTGGCGGCCGGCAGCGCCAGCGCCTTCGACGGGGATCCGGCCACCGCGTGGAGCCCCGGCTTCGGCATGCAGCAGGGCGCCTGGATCCAGATCAACTCCCCCCGGCCGGTGAACCTGTCCGAGCTGACGCTGTCCGTGGTCGCGGACGGCCGCCACTCCGTGCCCACCGCCCTGGGACTGATCGTGGACGGCCGTCGGGTGGACACCCTCACCGTCCCGCCGGTCAGCGACCTCGGACAACCCGGCGCGAGCCAGACCGTGACGATGTCCTTCCCGCCCGTACGGGGCAGCAATATCCGTCTCGTCGTCGACAGGGTGCGGCTGGCCACCACCGTCGACCCGATCAGCGGGACCCGGATCTCCATGCCGGTCGGGCTCGCCGAGGTCGGCCTCGCCGGCCTGCGGGTACCCCCGCCGCGGGCCGGCATGCCCGACACCTGCCGCGACGATCTGGTGACGATCGACGGGCGTCCAACCCCCGTGCGGATCACCGGTTCCGGCACGGACGCGCTCGGCCGTGCCGGGCTTGCGGTGTCGCTGTGCGGCGACCCGATCGCCCTGGGTCCTGGTGACCACGTGTTGCGGACCGTCGAGGGCGCGCGGACCGGATACGACCTCGACCGGCTGATCCTCACCTCGCAGCCCGTGGGCGCGCCGACAGCGACGGCACCAGCGGCATCGGCGGCATCGGCGGCTGCCGGCCCCACTCCGGCGAGCCCGGCGGCCGGCACGGCCACAGCCGCGGGCCCGGCAGCGACGGCGACGCCGGCGGTGGCGGTCACCGACTCCGCGGCGACCTCGTTCGGGCTGCGGGTCACCGGCGCGCAGCCCGGTCAGCCGTTCTGGCTGGTGTTCGGCCAGAGCCTGTCCGCCGGCTGGCGGGCGACCTCCGGCGACACCGACTACGGCCGGCCCGTCCTCGTGGACGGCTACGCCAACGGCTGGCGGATCACCCCCACCGCGGCCGACTTCGACATCGCGTTGGCCTGGACACCGCAGACGCTGGTGTGGCGTGCCCTGACGGTCTCCGGTATCGCCCTGGTGTCCAGCGCCGTCCTGCTGGTGGTGACGGCCCGCCGCCGGCGGCGGGCCGGCCAGGGGCCGGACGGCCCGCCGGACCTGCCGGTGTTCGAGCCGCTGGCCGCCCGCGCCGCGCGGGTCCCCGTCCTGATCGCGTTCGCGCTGGCCGCCGCGGTGGCCCTGGTCGCGCTGGCGCTGGTCAACCCGGTCGCGAGCGTCGTCACCGGGGTGAGCACGCTGGCCGCCCTGGTGCTGCCCCGCGGCCGGCTGCTGCTGCGGGTCGCCCCGGTGGTCCTGCTCCTGGTCAGCGTGGGGTATGTCGTCCAGGTGCAGCTGCGCCACCACCTGCCGGTCAACGGGGAGTGGGTCCAGGAGTTCGACAAGATCGCAACTGTCTCCTGGATCGCGATCCTGCTGCTGGCCGCCGACGTGGTGGTCGCGGCCGCGCAACGCCGCCGCGGGAAGGCGTGAGCCCACCCGCCGCCTGACCGGGGCCCGGTCAGGCGGGACCGCTCAGGCCCACACGCCGACGCGGTCGTGGCCGGCGTCCCCGTACCCGGCGCCGTTCTGGCCGGCACCGTTGTAGGGCATGCTGCCCGCCCGGCCCGTCATCGCGCTGGTGGCGCGCAGGGCGTCGCGCAGCGACCCCTCGGCGTCGTGCAGCGCGGCGCTGGGCGGCTGATCAGGCCGGGTGGTCGCGACCCCGACCGCGAACGGTGCTGCCGCGGCGATGTCCCCGCTGGAACGCAGTCGGGTGAGCAGGGTGTCCGGCTCGACGTTGCTGTCCGCGGGCAGGGCCGCCACGAACCGGTTGTGCGACCAGCGGGCGAGCTCGACCCCGGCGCCGGCGGCCGCCCTCAGCCCGGCGGCGAAGTGCCGCAGGACGTATTCGTCGGCGCGGACGAAAGCCTCCCCCTGCCGGTGGTCCGGCACCCCGAAGAGGCACACGGCGGTTCCCGCCGGCAGGCCCTGCAGGACGGTCAGGAAACGGTCCCGGCTGGTCAGGCCGGTATCCGGGTCGACGCCGATCTCCCGGACCCGGACCTGCGCCGTACGCAGCCGCGCCAGGGTGTGGCCGGCCTGCCCGCCGAGCAGGGTGACCGCGCGCAGCCCCGCCTGGTCGACCCGGGCGCGCGTCGCCGCCCAGCATGCCGCGACCAGGCCGATCAGGCCGCCCTCACCGGGGATCGGCACCAGCAGCGCCGAGGCGATGTGGGGCCGACGGACGACCTGGTGCGGGAACGGCCATGACGTCGACACGTCGGGGAAGAAGACCGGTGCCCGGGTGCGCAGCACGGTACCGATACCGGTCTCGTCACTTTCCGTGAAGCGAGCCCCGGGAGAGATCATGGTGTCCTCGTCTGGTCTCGTGGCGGACGCGGCCACGTGGAACACCGTCGAGCCGGGCATGTCCGCGAGCAGCAGGCTGACCGCGTCCGCGTCGAGCAGGCTGCGGGAGACCTCGGCGACCGTCGACACCGCCGGGTCGAGATGGTCCGGGTACCAGAACTGGTCGAGCGTGCCCAGCGCGGTGGTGACCTGGTCGACCATGCACACGGCCCGCCGGGCCGCCAGCAGGTGCGCGTTCTGCCGCCCCAACGCGGCCAGTGACTCCTTCTGCCCGGGGGTGAGAGCGCGCGCGACGCGGTCGAGCACCGCGACATGGCCGATCACCGTGTGGTCCGGAGTGCGGATCGGCGCCGCCGCGTAGAACCGGAACGGGCTGCTCGGGCCGAGCGCGGCCAGCCGCGCGAACCGGGGGTCGCCGGCGATGTCGGGAATCTCCACCACGGCGGGCCCGTCCGGTGTGTTCAGGTCGACCAGGTCGAGGAGAGCCTCCCGGGGCAGTTCGGTGGCGGTCGACCCGTACCACGCCCGGCGCCACTGCCGGTCAGCGTTCCGGAAGGCGACGAACGCCACGGGCGTGGCGCACAGGCGGGCGGCCAGCGTCGCGATCTCGTCGAACGCGTCGTCCCGGTCGGGCTCGAGGAGCTTGTGGCCGGGCGGGGCCCCGTGTCGGGCCGGTTCGTCCGCCGGTGTCAGGGCGGCGAGCGGTTCGGTGTCGCCCGGCCCGGGCCCGGGCCCGCCGCCGGCTCGCGGCCCGCGGGCGGGCGCCAGCCCGCAGGAAGCTCCCGAAGCCTCCTCGGGTACCAGCCCGTCGCCGGTGGCCGACGCGGCGGCCACCGGCTCGGCAGCTGCCGGTCCGCCGCCGGCTGCCGGCGCGCTGTCAGATGCTGCGGCTCCCGGTTCCGTACCACCGGGGCGCGCGGCGCCGCCGGGCTGCGGCCCGGTGGCGCCCACGGGGGCCGGGGGCACCTCGCAGGCGCCGGCGCGCAGCACCGTCAGCAGGTGCGCGGAGGGCGGCTGCGGGGACGAGATCGCGTCACCCTGCAGCAGATCGCAGCCCAGCTCCATCAGCATCCGCATGGCCCGGGCGTCCTCGACACCCTCCCCGACGACACGCAGCCCCAGCCGGTGGCCGAGCTCCAGGACCGAGCGCACGATCGCGACGTCGGGCAGGCTGCCGTGGGCGTCGGAGACGAACCCCTTGTCGATCTTCACTTCGTCGAACGGCAGGGCCTTGAGGATCTCCATCGAGCTGTAGCCGGTGCCGAAGTCGTCCAGCGACAGCTTGACCCCGCGGGTGCGCAGCTCCCGGAGCATGGCGGCGGCCCGCGCAGGCTGCGTGACCAGCGCGCTCTCAGTGATCTCAAGGGTCAGGACGTCGGCGGGCAGTCCGTGCCGGGACAGCGTCTCCGACACCAGGTCGGGCAGGTCGTCACGGACGAGCATGCGCGCCGAGAGGTTCACCGACACCGGGATGTGTTCGCCGGCGCGGGCCCAGTCCGCGCACTGGCGCAGGGCCTCGTCCAGCACCCACTCGGTGAGGTCGATGATCAGGGTCGACCGTTCCGCCATCGGCAGGAACGAGCCGGGCGCCAACAGCCCCCGGCTCGGATGCCTCCAGCGCAGCAACGCCTCCACCCCGGCGATCCGGCCAGTCTGGCGGGACAGCAGCGGCTGGTAGTGCAGCACCAGCTCGCCGCCGGTGATCGCGGCGCGTAGCTGCGCGTGCAGGGCGAGCTCCGACGGGCACACCCCGCCCATACCCGCGTCCCAGACGCCGACCCGTTCGCTCTCACGGCCGGCGGCGTGCAGGGCCGCGTCCGCGGCCGGCAGCAGCGTGCCGAGGGTCGTGCCGTGCATCGGGGCGGCCGCCACGCCCGCGCTGACCTCCACCTCCACGTCGACCCCGTCGATGCGGAACGGGCCGCGCAGCTGCCTGATCACCGTACGGCCGATCGCGCGCAGGTGCTCGTGGGCGGCGGCGGGCTCGTCGGACAGCTCAAGCCCACACAGGACGACGGCGAACTCGTCACCGCCGAGACGCCCGACCAGGGCGGGATCCGTCGCCACGTTACGCAGCTGCCTCGCCACCACCTGGAGTAGCCGGTCTCCGGCGGGGTGACCGAGGGCATCGTTGACCTCGCGGAACCGGTTGATGTCGAGGAGCACCAGGACGGCGTGCCGTCCGGTGGCGACCGCCTGGGCGATCGCAGGCTGGGCGACGTGGGCTAGACCGGCCCGGTTCGCCAGGCCCGTCAGCAGGTCGCGGACGACCAGCAGGTGGTTCCAACGGCCGACCCAGAACGTCACCAGGGTGGTGGCGACGATCGTGACGATGGCCATCACCGCCGCCGCCCCACCGGCGTACAGATCGCCCTTGAGCGCAACTCCCAGCACAGCGCCGGCGCTGACGACCAGTGCGTGCAGGAGCGCGACCCGCAGGCGGCTGACCATCGCGGCGTAGGCGGCGATCCAGAAGTACCAGAGCAGATAGAGGTCGCTGTCCCGGCCGGAGTCGCTGCCGCCCAGCGCGATCGTGACGGCCAGCACCGAGGAGAACACCAGCAGCCGGTGCGCTCCCGGCCGGATCCGGGTCAGCAGCACGGCCGTGAGCAGATTGGCCGTGCTGATCGCCACCGCCAGCCACGTGGCGAGCTGGCCCTGCCCCGGCGAGCCGGGCAGCAGGGCCAACGCCGTGAACGCGACGATGCCCACCGCGGAAAGAACGATCAGAAAAAGCCGCCGGTCCGTGAAGAACGAGAGGCTCACTGCGATCGATCCTCCTGCCATCGGGTGCGCGGTGCCACGGCCGGGCGCGGCACCATCCGGTGCGACGCTGTCCGGGCTGTCCGGCGTGACGCCGTCCGGTGTGGCATCGCGCCCGGGGACTGTGGCATCGCGCTCGGGGACACCGTCCCGCGGGGTACCGCGCCCCGGCGGCCATGGCGTGTTCGGTCGTATCGGCATGGTCCGGGACAATCGGGCGTGACAACGCGGACGGCTTTATTCCGCGGCCACCAGCGCACTACGGACAGCGACACAATGCCTTTCCGCCGGGCCTCGGCATCGCTGCCGGACCTCGGTCTTTCCGCGGGGCCTCGCCGGGCTGACGAAACCCGTCGGCCCACGGCTGGGAGCAGCCCGCCCACTGCGACACAGCTACCCGGGGCAGCCACCCAGACGCGAGAAAATCAACTCGGCAGGATACGGATGGGAACGGACCGGACATTTAGTTGACGTTCATGTCACGACACGAGAACGATGCCGTTTCTCCACCGTAACCCGAATCCGGCGGTGCACGCCCACTCCGGTGGAATCTGGTGGCATCACGCCCGCAATGGCCGCCCGTCCAGGCCCGCGAGCAGGGCGAATGCTCACTTTTCGCACAAGGTGCCCTACAGATTTCGCACAACAGTTCCTACGGACTCCGCCCACACGAGCCCTGCGCACAGGGACTCTGCGCACACGGCTGTGGCGAACAGCGGCAGAACGGACGACGACAGTCCAAAAACGGATGATAAAAGAACAACGGCAACGGAACAGGTGGCAGCAGGACGGACAGCAACAGAAATGGTCGCCAGAAGGTATCAGTGTGCCGCGTCGTCCCACGTACGGCCGGAACCGACGCTGACCTCGAGAGGAACCGACATCTGGTAGGCCCCACCCATCTCGGTCCGCACCAGCGCCTCGACATCGGCGCGCTCGCCCGGGGCGATCTCCAGGACGAGCTCGTCGTGCACCTGCAGCAGCAGTCGCGACCGCGCCCCGTGCTCCCGTAGCTTCCGGTCGACACCGAGCATTGCAATCTTGATGATGTCGGCCGCGGACCCCTGGATGGGGGCGTTGAGCGCCATCCGCTCGGCCATCTGCCGTCGCTGCGTGTTGTCACTGGTCAGATCGGGAAGGTAGCGGCGGCGGCCGAGGATGGTCTCGGTGTAGCCGTCCGCGCGGGCCCGTTCGACCACGCCGCGCAGGAAGTCCCGCACCCCGCCGAACCGGGCGAAGTACGCCTCCATCTGCTCACGGGCCTCCTCCGGATGGATGCCGAGCTGGCCGGCGAGCCCGAACGCCGACAGGCCGTAGGCCAGCCCGTAGGACATGGCCTTGATCCGGCGGCGCAGCTCCGGGTCGACCTCGTCCACCGGGATGCCGAACGCCTGGGCTGCGACGAACGTGTGCAGGTCCTCACCGGAGGCGAACGCCCCGATCAGCCCCTTGTCACCGGAGAGGTGCGCCATGATGCGCATCTCTATCTGGGAGTAGTCGGCCGTGAGCAGGGACTCGTACCCCGCGCCGACGACGAACGCCCGGCGGATCTGGCGGCCCTCGGCGGTGCGCACCGGGATGTTCTGCAGGTTGGGGTCGGCCGAGGACAGCCGGCCGGTCGCCGCGATCATCTGGTTGAACGTCGTGTGGACCCGGCCGGCGTCGTCGATCATCGGGATGAGCGAATCCACCACCGTGCGCAGCCGGGCGACGTCCCGGTGGCGCAGGAGCACGGCCAGCAGCGGATGGTCGGCCTGGGTGGAAAGCCAGGCCAGCGCGTCCGCGTCGGTGGTGTAGCCGGTCTTGATTTTCTTGGTCTTCGGCAGGCCCAGCTCGTCGAAGAGGATCACCTGCAGCTGCTTGGGCGAGCTGAGGTTGAACGGCCGGCCGACGATCTCCTGGGCCTGCGCGGCCACCTCGGTCACCTGCGCGCCGTAGTGCTTCTGGAGGTCGAGCAGATGGTCGGTGTCGGCCGCGATCCCGGCCCGTTCCATCCCGGCGAGCACCGTGACCAACGGGAGCTCGACGTCGCGCAGCAGCGCGGTGGCACCGCGGCGGGCCAGGTCGGCGTCGAGGGCGTCGGCGAGCTCCAGCGTCGCGCGGGCCCGCACGACGTCGGCGGCGGCCGCGGCCGCCTCGTCCGACCCGTCGATGGTCAGCTGCCCTGTCTCGGACGTCTCCGGGCGCAGGTCGCGTCGCAGGTAGCGCAGGACGAGGTCGGCGAGGTCGAAGGTGCGCTGGCCGGGCAGGGCCAGGTAGGCGGCGAGCGCGGTGTCGCTGGTGACGCCGGCGAGGGAGAAGCCGCGGGCGGCGAGCGCGAGGATAGGCCCCTTGACGTCGTGGACGGCCTTGGGCCGGCTGTCGTCGGCCAGCCAGGCGGCCAGCGCCGCGTCGTCGTCCGCGGTGAGCGCGACGGGGTCGATCCAGGCACCGGCGCCGGCACCGTCGGCGGTGGCGAACGCGAGACCGGTCACGCTGCCGGTGCCCCGGCCCCAGCTGCCCCGGACGTACACGCCGAGGCGTTGCCCGTCGCCGGTGTGCGCGGCCAGCCAGCCGGCCACCTCCCCTGGTGCGAGCGTCTGCGCGGTCACCTCAAAGCCCGCGTCGGCCTCGGGCTCGACTGTGCCCAGCGCCGCGTACAGCCGCTCCCGCAGCACCCGGAACTGCAGGGTGTCGAAGAGCTGGTGGACGGCCTCCCTGTCCCACGGCCGGAGCTGGAGGTCGGTGGGGGTGACCGCCAGCGGCACGTCACGGGCCAGCTCGGTCAGCGAGCGGTTACGGATCACGTTGGCCAGGTGTGCGCGCAGCGACGCGCCCGCCTTCCCGCCGACCTCGTCGGCCCGGTCCACCAGCGCGGCCAGCGACCCGAACTGCTGAATCCACTTGGTGGCGGTCTTCTCCCCCACCCCGGGCACCGACGGCAGGTTGTCCGACGGGTCCCCGCGCAGCGCGGCGAAGTCCGGGTACTGCGTCGGGGTGAGGCCGTACTTCGCCTCGACCTCGGCGGGGGTGAACCTGGTCATGTCGCTGATGCCACGCCGGGTCATCAGGACCGTCACCCGCTCGTCGACGAGCTGCAGCGCGTCCCGGTCGCCGGTGACGACGAGGACCTGCATGCCCAGGGCCGCGCCCTGGGTGGCGAGCGTGGCGATGACGTCGTCGGCCTCGTACCCGGCGGCGGTGACCCCGGGGACGGCCAGGGAGTCGCACACCTGGTGGATGAGGCTGACCTGCCCGACGAAGTCCGCGGGCGTCTCGGCTCGTCCCGCCTTGTACTCGGCGTACTGGGTGTGCCGGAAGGTCGGCGTCGGCAGGTCCCAGGCCACCGCGACGTGGGTGGGCCGCTCGTCCCGCAGCACGTTGATCAACATTGAGGTGAAGCCGTAGACGGCGTTGGTCGGCTGCCCCGTCGTGGTGGAGAAGTTCTCCACCGGCAGCGCGAAGAACGCCCGGTAGGCCAGGGAGTGACCGTCGAGGAGGAGCAGCCGCGGTTCACCCGCCGCGGCCCCCGCCGCCGGCGCCGCGCCGGCGGCGGGGGC
>NZ_CAAAFS010000170.1:8104-28198 GCF_900634755.1 Protofrankia symbiont of Coriaria myrtifolia | reverse complement strand
CCTCTGCCCCGCCCCGCCCACTCGTCGAACCGTCCGTAACATAACCACTACAGCAAGTGCTCGAAAACTTGACGTACACACGCCACGGAAATTCATACCGATCACACGAAATCCCGCCGGATATCACCGGATTCCGCCATGTCGTGTCACATAAATCTGAATACGACAGGATTCCACCGAATTCCGCTGGACGCGGACGCCCACCGCCGGAGCCGGCCAGGAGACGGCACGGCCGACCACCCCCGTCCACCCTCGGCATCAGCGGCCGGCGGAGCCTGCCCACGAAGCGGCGTAACGGACAGTACTGTCCAGATGCCTCCGCGGCTCACCGTCCGCCTCCGGGATTACCTGTAAAGATCACCGGATGCCTCTGCCCGGAGCCGACCACCCGACCCAGGGTGATGGGTGGTGATGGGTACCGTATCGACGACAGGAAGCTTGTACATCCGATAGACGGATGTCAAAATATCTCTCGCACGCAACGCTGAAGCTCTCATCCGCCGACAAAATCCGGAAAGATACTGAGCCGGTGTGGGATCAGCGCCCATGGACCGATACGAGCAGTGACGGCCCACCGGGCCAGGACGAGGAGAACCGGACATGAGTGGGATCCAGCGGGTGGGGATTGTGGGTGCCGGGCTGATGGGATCCGGCATCGCCGAAGTCAGCGCCCGGGCAGGACTGGACGTCGTGGTGACCGAGGTGAACCAGCTCGCGCTTGAGGCGGGAGCGCGGCGGATCGAGAAGTCGTTCGAGCGCGCGGTCCGAGGCCAGAAGCTGAGCGAGCAGGAGCGTGACGCGGCGCTGAGCCGGCTGCGCTACACCACCAACCTGGACGAGTTCGCCGACCGGGACCTGGTGGTCGAGGCCATCGCGGAGAACGAGCAGGCCAAACTGGAGGTGTTCACGGCGCTGGACAAGGTGGTGGCCTCACCCGACGCGATCCTGGCGTCGAACACCTCGTCAATTCCGATCATGAAGCTGGGCATGGCCACGACCCGGCCCGCGTACGTGGTGGGGCTGCACTTCTTCAACCCGGTACCGGTGCTGAAGCTGGTGGAACTGATCCCGTCGCTGCTGACCTCCGAGGAGACCCTGGCGGCCGTGACGGACTTCGCCACCGAGACGCTGGGCAAAACGGTGATCCGTTCGCAGGACAGGGCGGGCTTCGTGGTCAACGCACTGTTGATCCCGTACCTGCTGTCGGCGATCCGGATGATGGAGCCGGGCTTCGCGTCGGTGGAGGACATCGACAACGGCATGGTGCACGGGTGCTCCCATCCGATGGGTCCGCTGCGGCTGGCGGATCTGATCGGCCTGGACACCGTGAAGGCGGTGGCGGAGTCGATGTACGAGGAGTTCAAGGAACCTCTTTACACCGCCCCGCCGCTGCTGCTACGGATGGTCGACGCGGGACTGCTGGGCAAGAAGTCCAACCGTGGCTTCTACGACTATCAAAGTTGATCTTCTGGAAAGGAGCCGGGGATGAGCCAGGGCTTCGGGCTTTACCAGCTCGGTGAGGAACACGACGCACTGCGCGCGGCCGTACGCGCGCTGGCGGAGAAGGAGATCGCGCCGTACGCGACGGAGGTGGACGAAGCCGAACGGTTTCCAGCGGAGGCCCGTGACGCCCTGGTGAAGGCGGATTTCCACGCGGTGCACATCCCGGAGTCCTACGGCGGCCAGGGCGCGGACGCGGTCTCGGCGTGCATCGTGATCGAAGAGGTCGCGCGGGTGTGCGCGTCCTCGTCGCTGATCCCGGCGGTGAACAAGCTGGGCTCGCAGCCGATCATCCTGTCCGCCGACGAGGAGCTCAAGCGCACGGTGCTGAGCGAGATCGCGGCCGGCGCCGGGATCTCGTACGCGCTCTCCGAACGGGAGGCGGGCTCGGACACCGCGTCGATGCGCACCCGCGCCCAACTGGACGGGGACCACTGGGTACTCAACGGCACGAAGGCCTGGATCACCAACGCCGGGGAGTCGACCTGGTACACGGTGATGGCGGTGAGCAACCCGAACGCGGACAAGCCCTCGCGGGGTATCTCGGCGTTCGTGGTGCACCGGGACGACCCGGGCTTCTCGGTGGGCCACAAGGAGCGGAAGCTGGGGATCAAGGGGTCGCCGACCCGGGAGATCCACTTCGAGAACTGCACGATCCCGGCCAACCGGATCATCGGCGAGCCGGGAACCGGCCTGAAGACGGCGCTGGCCACCCTGGACCACACCCGTCCGACGATCGCGGCGCAGGCGCTGGGGATCGCGCAGGGCGCACTGGACGCGGCCGTGGACTACGTGCGCGAACGCCGGCAGTTCGGGCAGCGCATCGGGGACTTCCAGGGTATCCAGTTCATCCTGGCCGAACTGGCGATGAAGATCGAAGCCGCGCGGCATCTGGTGTACGCCTCGGCGGCGACCACCGAGCGCGGTGAGCCGGAGTCAGGCTTCCGCTCCGCGGCGGCCAAGACGTTCGCCTCGGACGTGGCGATGTCGGTGACCGTCGACGCCGTGCAGCTGTTCGGTGGCGCCGGGTATACCCGGGACTTCCCGGTGGAGCGGATGCTGCGCGACGCCAAGATCACCCAGATCTACGAGGGCACCAACCAGATCCTGCGCATGGTCATGGCCCGCCATCTGCTCCGAGGCTGACCTCCCGGCGCCGGCACAACGCGAGAACGCGAGGCCGACCAGCCCCGCGGACGAGGTGGGCGTGGGCTCCTCCCGGAGCTCACGCCCACCGGCGTGTCACGCCTCCCGCCGCCCGGTCCTGGCCGACGATCAGTCGATGATCGCGCGTAGCTGTTCGACGGCGTGCACACGCTCGGCGTGTGCGGTCGCCAGCGGCGTCACGTGCAGGGTCGTGACACCGGCTTCGGCAAAGGCGGCAACCCGCTCCTTGATGTACCCGGGCGGGCCCACCAGCGAGGTGTCCCGGACCAGGTCCTCCGGGATGGCGGCCGCTGCCTCGTCCTTGCGCCCGGCAAGGTACAGCTCCTGGATGACGTCGGCAGCCTGCTCGTACCCGTACCGGCGGGCCAGGTCGTTGTAGAAGTTCCGGCCCTTCGCGCCCATGCCGCCGATGTAGAGGGCCAGCTGGGCGCGGTACGGCTGCAGCAGCCGCGGATCGTCCTGGTAGCCCTCGCCGATGGCGAGGAACACGCTGGCGGTGATGTCCAGCGGGCCGAGCTCGGGGTCACGCCTGGCATAGCCCTCCCGCAGGGCGTTCCCCCACGCGTTGTCGGCCCTGTCCGGATGGAAGAACACCGGCAGCCATCCCTCCGCGATCTCGGCGGCCAGCGCCACGTTACGCGGGCCGATCGCGGCCAGAACGATCGGGATCCGGGGCCGGAGCGGACGATTTATGATCTTCAACGGCTTGCCGAGCCCGCTGCCCTGGCCTTCCGGCAGCGGGACCTGGTAGTACCTGCCCTTGTACACCACGGGTTCCCGCCGCCACACCTGGCGGCAGATGTCTATCACCTCGCGGGTGCGGCCCAGCGGCGCGTCGTAGAGGACACCGTGGAAGCCCTCGATCACCTGTGGCCCGGACGCGCCGAGCCCGAGCCAGAACCGCCCCCCGGAGACGAAGTCCAGGCCCGCGGCGGTCATCGCGGTCAGCGTCGGGGTACGGGTGTAGAGCTGCAGGATGGCGGAGGCGATCTCCAGCCGGCTGGTCCGCGCCGCGATGAAGCCGAGCTGGCTGACCGCGTCAAAGGTGTACGCCTCGGCGACCGAGACGATGTCGAGCCCGGCCTTCTCGAAATCCTCGAGCTCGGCGACAGCCTCCGTGAAGCCACCGCTGTAACTCAGCGTCATGCCGATCCGCATTACTCTCCCCGGTTCCGTCCGCAATAACAGTCACGACTGACCGGACGATACCGCTGGGGACCGGCCCGAGACAGAACTTCCACGGCGGTCGGCGGCCGGCCAGCCGCTCCGCCCGTTCTCCGCCTGCCGCTGGCGCGGCCGGGCCGTCAGGTCGCGCTGCCGTAGGGACGGGTGAGGATCTCCAGCAGGTGGCCGTCCGGATCCTGGAAGTAGACCCCGCGCCCACCGCTGCCGTGGTTGATCTCTCCCGGCCGGCTGCGGCCCGGGTCGGCCCAGTAACGGATGCCGCGCTCGCGAATCCGCCCGAAGATCTCGTCGAACTCCGTCTCACCGATGAGGAAGGCGTAGTGCTGCGGGGTGACCGCGCCCTTCGTCTCGGCGAAGTCGAGGCTCACGCCGTTGTCGGCCGTGACCACGAGGAAGTGCCCGAACGGGACTGGGGCCGCCAGCCCGAGGATGTCGGCGAGGAAGGCGGCCGACGCACTCCTGTCGTGCGCCGCCACGATGGTGTGGTTGAGCTGTACGGTCATGCCAGCGTCCCTCCTGTTCCGTTCCGCTCGCCTGTGCGATGCCGCATCCGTTCTCCCGGCTGTCGCGGTGGGCGAACGCGGGCGCCGCGCGCCGGTGGGCGATCACGCCATGGCGGGCCGCCGGTCGGCACGGCGAGCGCCTCCGACGCCGCCGCGGGGTATGTCGGGAAAGGCATGACAGCAGCCTGCAACTTCAACCGCACTTCAGGTCAACAGGGGACGGCGCGGAAGGTTTCGGCCGCCCAACCGTCGTCTCCCAACCGTCATATCCATGTCGTTGTCTCCCAGGTTGTTGTCTCCCAGCCGTTGTTTTCCGAACCTCTCCCAGGCGCGCGGCCTCCCGGGTGCGGCCAGCCGTCCGGGCCACCGCCAGCACCGTGGTCCGTCAGGATCCGGGGAGGGGGAAGCGGCCGGGCGGATGGCGCGGGCCGCGCCGGCCGGCCAGGGAGCGGGGCATGAGCAGCGGCACGGATGACACGGGCCACCGGGACGGCACGGCGACGACGGGTGCCGTGCCGGGTGCGGCAGTGGGCGCCACGATGGGGGATGGTGAGCAGCGGGTGCTCATCGGTGACCTGCCGGTGGTCGTCGTCCCCGGCCGTACCGTCGACCTGCGCGAGCTGCCGCCGTACAGCATCGCGCTGGACGGGGTCGTGCAGGGCCCGGCGCTCGACCTGAGCACCCGCCGGCTGAGTTTCGACCACCACGGCGCCTGCATCCGGCTGGTGACCACGGCGACCTGCCGACAGGTCGCCGACGCGCTGCTGCTCGGGCTGGAGCCCCGGCGTTACACCGCCTATGTCAACGATCTCGACGCGGACAACGCCGGCAGGGGCAGCGCCGCGCGGATGGCCGCCGACCTCGGCCGCTGCGTGGCGGCGATCGCCGAGCTGACCCGCGGTCTCGCCGGCACCGACCCGGGCGACCACGCCGGCCTGGGCGATCCGGCCGACACGAGTGATCCGGTCCGGGCGGGTGGCCAGGCCGACGCGGACGATCCGGCCGGCCGGCGGCGGCCGGCGACGTCGTTCCGGATCACCCATGCCGGGACGGGATGGGTGATGGCGACCAGCGACACCGGCGCCTTCGACCGGGTGTACGAAGCGGGGCACGCCCGGGCGGTGATGTGGCGGCCGTTGCCCGACGGCTCGACCGCGTACACCGTGGGACGGCGCAGCGACCTGGTGGACGGCTTCCCGGTCGGGCCGGCCGAGGCGCCGGGACGATCCTTGGCGCGCTCGCCGCGCGGGAGCCCGGCTGGGGCGGGGGCAGCTCGATCGGCGGGGCGCCCCGGCGTCCCGACGGCTCCCGCAGCTCACTGCACCCGGACGAGGTCTTCACGATCGTCGAGGCGGCCGTCACCGCGGCCGGCTGACCCGCGGGCCGGGGACGAGCACGCGGCCCGGGGAACGGACGGCCCGGAGAATCCGGCAGCGCACCGGGAGCGGGAGGCGCCCCGGCCCTGCCCGCGGCCGCCATCGGGCTGCCACGGGAGGGCGTACAGGGCAGGCCTGTGCCGAAGAAGGCATGCTCCGAAAAGGTCGACATGTTGTGGGACGGTTACCATGACCTACGGTCGAACCGACTTCCCGGAGCGGGTATGGCACCTCGGCGTCACTCCAGCCCTGAACCAGGGGACGACGAGCTGTCGCAGACCCTGGTGCAGCTCGCCGGCGAGGTGCTCGAGCGGATCAAACTCCAGCAGGTCCGGGTGGAACTGGCCATGGCGCTCCAGCGCCACATCCTGCCGGTCGAGCTGCCGGTGGTGCCGGGGCTGCGGACCGCGGCGTGCTACGTCCCGGCCCGTCCCGGGCTGGACATCGGCGGCGACTGGTACGACGCCTTCATGATGCCGGGTGGGACGGTCGGCATCGTCATCGGTGACGTGCAGGGCCATGACGTGGAGGCCGCCGCCTTCGTGGGTCAGGTCCGCATCGGGCTGCGCGCCGTCACCAGTGTCACCACCGATCCGGGAGAGGTCCTCGCCCGGATCAACGACCTGCTGGTGTCGCTGGGTTCCGGCCTGTTCGTGACGTGCACCTTCCTGCGCTTCGACCCGGCGTCCGGCGAGCTGGCGGATGCGCGCGCCGGCCATGTCCCGGCGGTCTGGGCCACCGCCGACGGCAGGTGCGAGGTGGTGCTGGACGACGGCGGGCTGCCGCTGGGGATGTTCCCCGGCCAGCGGTATCCGGTGACCCGCCGGCTGCTGACCGGGACCGGGGCCTTCGTCCTGCTGACCGACGGGGTCGTGGAGGGGCCGGCCTTCCCGCTCGAGCGGGGGCTGGAGCGGGTGGTGCACGTCGTCCGCGGCGGCTGCGAGGCCGACCCGGACGTCCTGGCCACCAAAGTGATCGACGTCGCGGACCTGACCGGCCACTGCGACGACGCCGCGGTGCTCGTCCTGCGCCACGACGGGCAGGCCCGCGGCCCGCGGCCCTGGCACCGTGCCGGCCGCGGGTGGTGATGTGACCTCGCCCACACCCATGTGATCTCGTTCACACAAAGCACCGGGTAGCGTCGTAACAACCATGGCGGTCGACGAACGACTCCGGCAGTGCCTCCGTCAGGGTCCTCACCGGCGCCTTCGGCAACGCACCGTCTCCGGGCGCATCGTCCCGCGACGCGTCATCACTCACCGTGTCACCGCCCAACGTGTTATCGCCCTGTGCGTTGCCTTCGCCCTGCGCACCTGCGCGATCACGGCGGCCTACTACGCCGCCGCCAGGGCGGGGCTGCTGCTGGAGCTGGTGCACAGACAGGTCACTCCGCTGTGGCCGCCGACCGGTATCGCCGTGGTCTGTCTGCTGCTGCTGGGCCTGCGCATGTGGCCGGGGGTGGCGTTGGGGGCCTTCCTCGTCAACCTGTCGCTCGGCTCGTCCGTGCTGGTGGCCCTTGGTATCTCCGTGGGAAACACGCTGGCCCCCGTCACCGCCTGTCTGCTTCTTCGCCGTAGCGGTTTCCGGCCGGAGCTGGACCGGCTGCGCGACGCCCTGGCGCTGGTGTTCCTCGGTGCCCTGGCCGGAATGCTGGTCAGCGCCACCGGGGGCACCGGAGTTCTCACGCTCGCCGGTGCCGTACCGACGGACGCGTTCTGGTCGACGTGGTCGGTGTGGTGGACCGGCGATGCCATGGGTGTCCTCGTCGTCGTGCCCTTCCTGCTCGTCCTGCGCCGGCTCCGGTGCCCGCGGGGCGCGGGCCCGCACCGGTGGCCCCGATGGTTTGAGGCCGGGGCGATGCTGGCGGTCACGGCCGTGGTCACGCTGGTAGCGACGAGAAGCACCGTCAGCCTGCTCTTCATCGTCTCCCCGGTCCTGATCTGGGCGGCGTTCCGTTTCCAGCTGGCCGGCACCGCGCCGTGCGCGCTGCTCATCTCCGTGATCACGATTTCCGCGGCGGCGGACGGCGTCGGCCCGTTCCGCGGCCACGAGCTGTCCACCCAGATGCTCACCCTGCAGGCCTTCAACGGGACCATCGCGCTGATCGCGCTGTCACTGTCGGCGCTGGTCACCGAACGGAACCGGACGCATCAGCGGATCGTGCGGGTCTGCCAGGAGCTCACCGAGGCGGTGACCCGGCTCGCCCCCGCTGACAGCGCGCCGGACACACTCGCCGTTCGCCGCCGGCCGCTGGAAAAGCCGGAAAGGGAAAGGACGGAAAAGACGGCCGATCCGGAAAGGAGCCCACCCTCCCCTTTCGTGCGGGCCAGCCGTCCGGCCGGACCGCCGCAGCCGTGACCCGGCCACACCGGGTCCTGGTACCCGCCCGGGCAGACCGCCGGAGGCCTCACAGGCCGAGCAGTTGGCGAGCCATCTGCTTCCACTGGGGCAGATGCGGGTCACTCGCCGCCGTGCGCGGATCGAACCCGTAGGTCATCGCGGCCCCGCGCATGCTCGTCATCAGCAGTTCCCGCACCTGCGGGAAGGTCTCCCGGGACGCCAGCGCCGGGCCGAACGCCCCCTCGGCGGCGGTGCGGATCGCCGCCCCCAGCCGGCGTTCGGCGGGGGCCAGCGCCTCCCGCAGGGCCTCGTTGGTGCGGGCCGCCGTCCACAGTTCCATCGCCGCCCAGAAGTACGGCTGGTGGAAGGTGAACCACATCATCTCCACGGCCCGGTCGAGGCGGGCGGCGCCGTCGGGCAGTTCGTCCAGCAGCTTGCCGAAGTGCTCCCAGGTGGTGGTCAGCCGGGTTGTCACGAGGTGCTGGGTGGCCGCGACCAGCAGCACCTCCCGGGACGGGAAGTGGTGCAGCAGCCGACCCCGGGACACCCCGGCCTCCGCCTGGATCACCAGGGTGGTGGTGCCGGCGTACCCGTACCGCACCAGGCAGTCGACCGTCGCGTCGAGGATGCGCTGGCGGCTGTCCAGGGTGCGCTCCCGGTGGGTGCGCTGGCCGCCTCGGGCCACCGGGCCCGGTGCCACCGTGGCACCAGCGCCCGGGCCCGCGCTCTGCCGCGTGGGTTCGGCACCGTCGGCGGCGGCTGCCCGGGAAGTAGGCCGGGATGGGGGCATGTACCGGACACTACCGCCCACCGGCCGTTTGACAGTCAGACCTGACCGCTACCCGGGCCGACCGGGGGCGGACAGCGAACAGGAGGAGCACAGCCGCCCACAGGCGACAAAAACCATACATCGTTAGGATTACGGCAGTCCGACCCCGACCCGTCGACGAGCCTCTGTTTTCCACCCGCTTCCGCCCGCTCCAGCGCTCTGCTCCAACAGGCCCGGGAAGGATCCCGATAGGCGGTTACCCGCTCTTCTGGCCACCGAGCGGGCCGAACGGGCGGTACCGCCGACCAAGCACCGACCCCGGTCCCGGTCGACCGATCCGAAGGAGCCCCCGTGCGTACCGGACGTACACGCAGGACACGCCCCCGGCCGCGTTGCGCGCTGCGTCTCCGGCCGCGTGACCGCTCGGTTCGGACAGCTGAGAATATCCCGGTGGGAGCCGCCGGTGAATCGGCCGGGAAACCGTATCGGATGGTATTCTGCGGCGTCGCCCCATGAGCCGGGCGTGTGCTCCTTCACCACGATACGGAGGCCTGGCATCGCGATCGTGTTTCATGCGACGTAGTTGGAATGTGCCATGGATCTGATATGACCGGACAGCAGCAGAACCCGCACGATCTGTATCTGCTCTATGCGGCTGCCAAACGCATCGGCCGCTCACTGGACGTTGACCACACGGCCGAGGACCTGGCCGAGGTCCTCGTCCCCGCCCTCGGCGATGTGGCCACGGTCGATCTCAGTGACGCCGTGCGGGCCGGCGACGAGCCGCCGAAAACATTCGGCGGTGGGCAGCTGCGCCTGCGACGTGTCGCCGCGGTCCGTCACCACGGTTCCTGGCATCCCGGATTCATCCGGACGGGCATGCCGGTCCCGTCGTTCCCGGACGGGTTTGAAATCCGCAGCCTGCAGCGCGGCAAGGTTCTGATGGCCACCAACCGGGCGGAGGTCGTTCCCTACGCGGGCGATTTCACGGACGCGATGGTCCCGCTGGACGCGCATTCGGGGATGAGCGCGCCCCTGTACGTCCGCGGCCTGCTGTTCGGGATCGTCAGCGTGTGGCGGACCGGTTCGACCCCGGTCTTCGACCGGGACGACCGCAAGCTGCTGCGGGAGATCGCCTCCCGTGCCGAGCTGAGCATCGACAACGCCCGCCGGTACACCCGCGAGCGCCGCGCGGCCATCGCGCTGCAGCGGGCCCTGCTGCCCCAGGCGAGGACCGACACCACCGCGGCCGAGACCGCCGGCAGGTACATCCCGGCCGACCGCGGCCGCCAGGTGGGCGGCGACTGGTACGACGTCATCCCGCTGTCCTCGCTGCGGGTGGCCTTCGTCGTCGGCGACGTCATCGGGCACGGCCTGCCCGCCAGCGCCACCATGGGACGGCTGCGCACCGCCGTGCAGACCCTGGCCGATCTCGACCTCGAGCCCGGCGAGCTGCTCGCCCACCTCGACGACCTCGTGCAGCGTCTCGCCAGCGAGGCCGACCCGGCCCGGTGGGACACGGTGGGCGCGACCTGCGTCTACGCGGTGTACGACCCGGTCGCCGGCCGCTGCGCGATCGCCAGCGCCGGGCACCCGCCGCCGGCCGTGGTGACGCCGGAGGGCAAGGTCGACTTCGTCGACGTCACCCCCGGGCCGCCGCTCGGCGTGGGCGGGATGCCCTTCGAGGTCACCGAGATCGCGCTGGCGCCCGGCAGCGTTCTCGCCCTGTACACCGACGGCCTGCTCAACCGGCACGACCGCGACGTCACCCAGGGAATGGACTGGCTCCACGAGCGTCTGGGATCACTCTACGAAAGCGAACAGTCTCTGGACGACATCGGCCAGAAACTCCTCGGCGACGTCTCCTCGGCCCCGCCCGCGGACGACATCGTCATGCTGCTCGCCCGTACCCGTACCGTGGTGCCCGAGGCCGTCGTCGAGTGGGAGTTTCCCGCCGACGCGTCCGTGGTCGCCGAGGTCCGCAACCTCACGACCCAACAGCTGGCCGCCTGGGGCCTGGACACCCTGTCCTTCAGCACGGAACTGGTCGTCAGCGAGCTGATCACCAACGCCATCCGGTACGCGCAGGGCCCGATCAGGGTCCGGCTGATCCGCGACGACCTGCTCGTCTGCGAGGTCTCGGACGCCAGCTTCACCCAGCCGCGGCTGTGCTATGCCCGCAGCACCGACGAGGGCGGCCGTGGCCTGTTCCTGGTGGCCCAGATGACCCGACGGTGGGGCAGCCGCTACAGCCGCCTGGGCAAGACCATCTGGACCGAGCAGCCGACGCACCCGACGTATAAATAGGGCTTTCAGGCGTGAGCATGGCGCCAGGATGTGCCTGACGGATGTTCGACCGCGCGGGCGGCGCCCACATCGGCTGTCGACCACCATCCGTCGGACACGCCCTGGACGGGGACGTCCGGGGCCGCGGCCCGCGAACTGTGCGCGCACGCGAACAGGCGGCGGGCTGCGCTGGTATCCGGACCGGCTCTGTCACCGGATCTCGAATCCCCGCTTGGCACCGCCGCCGCAGGTCCCGCTCGCATCCCGTCGCGATCAGCGACCGGGTGTGTGTTCGGACCCCGTGCTATCCGGGCAGCAGGCTGGCCGGATCGAAGTTCTCGTCCCAGTAGTGCGGCCGGACGACCGGCACACCGAGCGCCTCGAAGACCGTGTTGTCCTCCCAGTAGGTCGACTCAAGGATGATCTTTCCCTCGGAGTCGAACTGGTGGAACGTCGAGCCGACAGTCTCCAGCGTCTTGCCGCTGGTGGGCAGGCCGCGGTAGGTCGTGGCCCCCTCGATCCGGACGTTCCAGTGGATGAGGCCGTAGCTGTCGTTGGCCCCGCCGAACCACGCGGTGGGGGTGAAGGTGTAGGTGCCGTTCTCCCCGCTGGCGATCCCGCCCAGCCGCTCCACGAGGGTCTCGCGGTCGGTGACCGTGTCGTCGAGGTGGTCGTCGACCTTGGTCCACTCGACGGTGAAGTAGTCGGCGTACAGGTCGGCCAGGGCGGCCGTGTCGCTGCCGAGGGCGGCGGCCCACCGCTGGGCGTGCTCCAGGCCACTGGCCGCCCGGATGAAGGGGGCGCCGCTGGAGGTCTTCACCACGGCGGGCTTGGTGCCGGTCAGGCTCTTGGTGGGGCTGACGGGCCCGACCGCACGCAGCACCGCGGACGCGTCCCACCAGGAGGACTCGCGGGTGATCAGACCCTGCTCGTTGTAGATGTGGAAGGTGTGGCCCTGGGTGCCGAACGGCTTGCCCGCGACGTCCAGGCCGAGGAAGACCGCGGCGTGCTCGGGGCTCCACTCCCAGCGGAGCAGACCCACCCGCTCGTCGCCGATGTAGGAACGAATCCGGAAGTTGTGGATGCCGATGCCGTTCTCCGGGTCCTTGTTCGCGTACGGGCCGAAAACGCGGTGCAGGTCCGGCTTGTTGTTGATGTTGTACTGGTCAAGCATCACGTCTTCGAAGATGAAACCGTCGTCGGCGTAGAGCTTGGAGACTGCCTCAGCGCTCTCCCGGAACGCCTTCAGCCACTTGATTCCGAAATTGTAGTGCGCCACGATTTCTCCTTGTCCTTGCACGAGCCTTCGCAAGCCGGAACAAAATCTCAGGACTCCGAAATATCAACCTTCCCGGGAAGCGCCAGCCTTCCCGGGAAATGTCAGCCCACCCGGGGAAACAGATAACAACAGCCCGCCACAGCAGCCGGCAGGACCCGGCCGACGCGTTCTGGCCGGGGTCGACACGAGCCGGCCGGCCGGCCGGACGAACAGGCGTCCACCGGCTGGGCCCGTCGCGTCACACCGACGACCACAAACGCCCTGACCACCCGGTCCTCCACGTCGTCCGCCCGCGGTACCCCGCACGTTCGCCCTGCACGGAACAGATCCTCGTCCGCCGAAATCATTCTTTACACAGCCGAAGACGATATTCCGGGAGAACGTGGCCCGCATCACCCTCTGGGATGAAGTCCGTCCGGCTGCGGGATGACCTGCCCGCCGCGCCCAGCTGCCGAACCTGCCCGCCGAGCCACTCGTCGAGCCCGCCCGGCCGGCGGGCGCGTGCGCGCAGGCGGGCAGGCTCAGCCGTTGCCGGGACAGCGGGTATGCCGGGCGCGCGGCCGGCCGAGATCAGCCCGCGGGCTCGGCCTGTCGGGCATGCTCACCGCCGTCGGCGGACCACTTCTCCTCGATGCGCCCGTACTTCCACACCAGCAGCGCAACCGCCCAGGTGAGGACGAACAGGGCGACGACGAAGTAGCCGAGCAGGTTGAGGTCCAGGCCGCTGACCCAGTCCCAGAAACCGCCGGTGAGGCTCGCCTTCTCGGCGAGGATGCCGAGCAGTTCCACGGTGCCGATGAGGAAGGCGACCGCGACCGACAGCCCGGTGATCATGATGTTGTAGTAGACCTTGCGAACGGGCCTGGAGAACGCCCAGCCATAGGCGAAGTTCATGAACGACCCGTCGATCGTGTCCAGCAGGCTCATGCCCGCGGCGAACAGGATCGGCAGCACGAGGATGGCGTACCAGGGCCGCCCGGCCCCGGCGGCCCCGGCGGCCAGGAACAGCAGCGCGACCTCGGTGGCGGTGTCGAAGCCGAGACCGAACAGGACGCCCAGCGGGTACATCTGCCACGGCCTGGTGATCGCCCTGGTGACGCGGCCGAGCAGCCGGTTCATCAGGCCGCGGGAGTTCAGCTGCTCCTCGAGGGCGGCCTCGTCATAGTGCCCGCGCCGCATGTCCCGGAACACCCTCAGGATCCCGAGCAGGACAGCGAAGTTGATCGCGGCGATGAGGTAGAGGAAGCCACCGGAGACGGTGGTGCCGATCCAGCCGGTGACGGCGTGCAGGGTGGAGCCGTCGTCCTCGACCTGCCCGGCCAGCGAACGTATCCCGATGCCGAACAGGAACGCCAGCGCGAAGACGATCGTGGAGTGGCCGAGGGAGAAGAAGAACCCGACCGACAGCGGCCGCTGGCCGTCGGTCATCAGCTTGCGGGTGGTGTTGTCGATCGCGGCGATGTGGTCGGCGTCGAAGGCGTGGCGCAGACCCAGGGTGTAGGCGGTGACCCCGAGGCCGATGCCGAACACCTGGCCGTCGGCCCCGAAGTGGTAGTGCCGCGGGGCGACGATCGCGATCAGAGCGAACCAGCCGATCACGTGCAGCCCGATGATGACGCCGGCCATGCCGGCCACGCTCGCCCACTCCCGTGGGCCGAGCGCCCGGCGGATGCGGGTGAACCGTGCCGTGGGCGAGGTGTCGATCTGGGCAGCCATGGCGGAATCCTTCCTGGCGGAGGGCCCCGGCAGCGCCGACGGGGGTGGATGCGCCTGCGGACGTTAACCATCCCCACCGCCTGCTGCAAGATACTTGCAGGAGATAATGGATTGCATGGTGCCGCCATCGTCCGGTCGTTCGTCATCGACGTGACGCGTGGGACGCAACGGAGCGCGGCGGAACGTAGCGGAGGCTTCACGGGAGCTTCAGCACGGCCACGAGGAGGCGGCACGCTCGGCGACGAGGCCGGCTCCGATCGGCACATATAGCAAATTATTACCCATAGTTATGAATAGGAAACATGTGGCGGTCGTCCTCCCGTTGGGGACAGCCACGGTTACAGGTTCATTGCAAGTACTTCACGATGACGTTCGTAACAGCGCCCGTGGACGCCGCGACAGGCATCGTTGTAGACGACGCTGACGACAAGGAGTAGCGATGCGTGACATCGGGAGCGGCCCCGGGGGATGCCTGCCGGTGGCAATCGAGGTCATGACCGCCTACACCGACTCGGCCGACGACCCCGGCTTCTTCTGGACCAGTGTCCAACGGGTCATGGCCGACGGCGCCGACCGCGCGGACCCCGCGGCGGCCGTGGCCGAACTCGTCCTCGGCCTGTCCACGCTGTGCGGCATCACCCTCGACCACCTGGCCGAGCGCGCCGGTCCGGACAGCGGGCCCCGCGACGTGCTCGCCGCGATCCAGCGGGCCTACGTCGCCGAGCCGCCGCCCTGACCGGCCCCCGGCCACCCTGTCAACGGCCCTGCGCACGCATCCCGGCCAGCCAGGCGCCCGTGGAGCGCCGGGTACCGCGTAGCGTCAGGCCCCAAGGACCAGGAGCGGATCCACAGCGTTCCGTCCCGCACATATCCCATATCTCACCGTGATGAGAGGACTCCACACCCGTGGCGACCTACGCACTGCCCGACCTGCCCTACGACTACGCCGCTCTCGAGCCGTCGATCAGCGGCGAGATCCTGGAACTGCACCACGACAAGCACCACGCCGCCTACGTCGCCGGCGCCAACACCACCCTCGACAAGCTCGCCGAGGCCCGTGACAAGGGCGACTTCGCCGCCATCGTCGGCCTGGAGAAGACGCTCGCGTTCAACGTCTCCGGTCACGTCCTGCACTCGCTCTACTGGCAGAACCTCTCCCCCGACGGCGGCGACAAGCCCGACGGCGCCCTCGCCGACGCCGTCGCCAACGACTTCGGCTCGTTCGACGCGTTCAAGGCCCAGCTCACCGCCGCCACCAGCACGATCCAGGGCTCCGGCTGGGGTGTGCTGTCCTACGAGCCCGTCGCCGACCGGCTCCTGATCGAGCAGGTCTACGACCACCAGGGCAACGTCGGCATCGGCAGCACCCCGCTGCTGGTCTTCGACGCCTGGGAGCACGCCTTCTACCTCCAGTACAAGAACGTCAAGGCCGACTACGTCACCGCCCTGTGGAACATCGTCAACTGGGCCGACGTCGCGGCCCGCTACACCGCGGCCCGGCAGTCCCGCCAGGGCTGACCCGGCCGTGGCCGGCCGGCTGGTGACCACCGCTGCCGGCCGGCAGCGTCCCGGGCCGCGGCCACCGCACGGGCCGCCTCATCGGTACCGCCGGGCGCCTGCCGCCACCGGTACCGATGAGGCCACGCAACCTGGGGGCTGATGAGGCGGCCAGGGCCGCAAAAACGCACCACCGTCAGGCCGCGTCGCTGTACCGCGACGCGGCCTTCGTGCGGTTCTGGTGCGCGCGCACGGTGTCGCTGTCCGGCGGCGCGGTGTCAGCCGTCCTGCTGCCGATACTCGTCTTCCAGATCAGCGGATCCGCGGCGTGGACGGCGGTGCTCACCACCGTGGAGGCACTGTCTGTTGCATAGGCGATGTCCGCCGTCTCGGCGTTCCGCCAGTCATGATCGATGGATGCGTCGACGTGCCGTCCGTCCACCGGTCCCCGTCTCTTCAGTTCACCGGGTTCCGGTTCCCGCCGGAGGTGATCGTGCTGGCGGTCCGCTGGTACCTCCGCTACAGCCTGTCGTACCGGGACGTCGAAGAACTCCTCGCCGAGCGCGACCTGGTCGTTGACCATGTGACTGTCTACCGGTGGGTGCAGCGGTTCACCCCGCTGCTGATCGATGCCGCCCGGCCCTGCCGGCACATTCCGGGGGACAGGTGGTGTGTCGATGAGACGTATGTGAAGGTCTCCGGCCGGTGAATCTACCTGTACCGGGCGATCGACCAGTTCGGGCAGGTCATCGACGTCCCCGCCAGTGAGCATCGGGATCCGGCCGCGGCCCGCCGCTTCTTCACCCGAGCGCTCTCGCATGGCCGCCGGCCGGTCGAGGTGACCACCGACAAGGCTGCCGCCTACCGGCGGGTGCTCGACGAGATACTGCCGGACGCCCACCACATTGATACCCGGCGGGCGAACAACCGGATCGAATCCGATCACAGCCAGCTGAAGGCACGGCTCCGGCCGATGCGCGGACTGAAACACCTCCGCTCCGCGCAGACGGTCAGCTCCGGGCACGCCTTCGTGCAGAACATCCGCCGCGGCCACTATGAACTCGGCGTCGACACCGACCCGCACCTGCGGCTGTCGGCTGCCTTCACCGAGCTCGCACTGGCGGTCTGATCAGCGGCTCGGAGGGCCTGGCATGTCTTGACCCCGCTGAATGCAACAGACCCCGGCAGGCCGGTCACGGATATACGAACCCCACCGGTAACCGCATACGACGGCGCACGCGGCGGGAACGGGAGTCCGCCGGAAAGGGCACGCGACAGGCGCGACGGAAATGCCGCGGAAAAACAGCGGAGTGGGATGATGCTCGACCGGACGGTGTGATGCCGGCCCGTCGAACCGGTGCGGAAGCGGGCGGACCGGCGAACGGGCGTCACGTGCGGACCTCCTCGGGATGGCGCGTCCCATCAGATGGACGTGACAGCGTCAGGTCTGACTCACAGCCGTCCGTACAGATCCGTCACGGCTGTTCACAGTGGCGCGACCGTGCCGGGTTCCCACCGGCTTCCGACCACCGTCACAAAACTTCGTCAGAATACGGACATACCCTCTTGACGTCAATGAACACGTATGGGTAACCAGCCTGACACGCTCCGGACGGCGGACGGCCGGGCCGCGGACGGCCGGGCGGCTCACACCGGCGCTGGCGGGCGGACTTCCGACGCTCGTGCTTCGCGGTATCGGTTGAGCCCTGGTGGTACCAGCCGACATCGTTGGGCCTCGTTGGACTTCCTACTGTGTGGGGCCGGACTTCCTGCTGCGCGGGCCGTCCGTCTCCCGCTGGCGGCCAGAGGAGCGTAATGACCGACGTGCTGTTCACCGTCCGGGGCCGGCTGGGCCGGATCACCCTCAACCGGCCGAGGGCCATCAACGCGCTCAACCACGGCATGCTGCGCCGCATCGCCGACGCTCTGACCGCCTGGGAGCACGACGAGCGTATCCGGGCGGTGCTGATCGACGGTGCCGGCGAGCGGGGGCTGTGCGCCGGCGGTGACATCCGGTCCATCTATGACGACGTCAGCTCCGGCGGCACCACCGCCCTGGACTTCTGGGTCGACGAGTATCGGCTCAACGCCCGCATCAGCCACTACCCGAAACCGTATGTCGCGCTGATGGACGGGCTGGTCATGGGCGGGGGTGTGGGCGTCTCCTCGCATGGCAGCGTGCGGGTGGTCACCGAACGCTCCCTTGTCGCCATGCCCGAGGTCGCGATCGGTCTCGTGCCCGACGTCGGCGGCACCTATCTGCTGTCCCGGATGCCAGGCCGGTCGGGCACCCACGTCGCGCTCACCACCGCGCGGATATCCGGCGCCGACGCCATCCACCACGGGCTGGCCGATCACTACGTGCCCAGCGACCGGCTCGGCGCGCTGGCCGCCGCGCTGGGCAGCGGTGACGACAGGGATCCGGTCGATGTGGTCCGCTCCTTCGCCGAGCCGCCACCGGCCAGTGCGCTGGCCGCGCAGGCGAGCTGGATCGACCACTGCTACGCGGCGCGGACCGTCGAGGAGATCCTGGACCGGTTGAACGACCACGGCGGGCCGGCCGCGGCCGCGGCGAAGGAGATCGCAAAAAGATCACCCACCGCGCTCAAGGTCACCCTGCGTGCGCTCCGGTCGGCGGCCGAGCTGCCCAGCCTGGAGGCGGTGCTCGACCAGGAGTACCGGGTCTCCAGCGCCTGCCTGCACTCGCACGACCTCGCCGAGGGCATCCGGGCCCAGGTCGTCGACAAGGACCGCAACCCCCGCTGGTCGCCGGCAACCCTGGCCGAGGTCGGTGACGACCTCGTCGCCAGCTTCTTCGCGCCCCTGGGCGCCGGCGAGCTCGGACTCGCCGCCGCTCCCGCCCACGGCGTGACGGCTGACGGCGTGACGGCGTAGGACGGCGTTGCTGCCGGCGCACGCATGACGCGGCGCGCACGGCATCCCCGCCGGCCGGGGCACGGCCGGGGCACGGCCGGGGCACGGCCGGGGCACCGATTGTCACAAGGCCCTGGCTCTCCGATTCAGGAAATGCGTCCGGGCACGAACGGCGGCCGGCGGGTACTGTTACCATTGTTTCCATGAGTCATTCTCGACCGCATGCCCGGGCGTCAGCGGCACCGGATTCCCACGGATCGGACGCTGCGGCCGGCGCGGCGGCGGAACTCGTCGTTCTTCTCAGCCCATCCGGGGAGGCGGTCGGAGTCACCCCGAAAGCCACCGTCCACGGCCCTCGAACACCGTTGCACCTGGCATTCTCCTGCTATGTTTTCGATGCCGCCGACCGCATACTCGTCACCCGGCGCGCTTATGCGAAACGAACATGGCCAGGGGTGTTGACCAACACCTGTTGTGGGCATCCAGCTCCTGGTGAGGATTTCCGGACGGCCGTTTCACGGCGGCTGGCCGAAGAGCTGAACCTGCGTGTCCAGCGCATCGACCTGGCCTTACCAACGTTTCGCTACCGCTGCGTGATGACCGACGGCACTGTGGAGAACGAGATCTGCCCGGTATTCTTCACGCAGGTTTCGGGCGATTTCCGGATCAATCCGGAAGAGGTCGCCGAGGCCTACTGGACGCCATGGTCGACGTTCTCCGACGGCGTCCTGAACGGTTCTCTGGAGATATCACCCTGGTGTCGCCTGCAGGTGGCGCGGCTGCACACGCTCGGGCCCTCGCCCCGGCACTGGCCGGTGGCGCCGGACGAGGCGCTGCCCCCGGCCGTCCGGCAGGATTTCAGCAACTACCGGGGATAGTCCGAGGAAGGGTTCCGCACCGGCGCGCAGGCCGCCGCCCTCCCCCGCCCGTCCGTCACACCTCCGCGGCGGGCTCCCCCACCGGCGGCGCCGGGTGGCGTCAGGCGGTGGCGGCGGACGGGCGGCGGTGACGGAGCAGGCGTCGGGCACAGTCGAGCATGTGGCCGCGCAACTCCTCGTCGCCGATGCCGGCGACCCGCGGGCCGAACCCGGCTTCGTGCAGCCCGGAGAGCAGGATGCTCGCGGCCACGATGGTGCCGGGATCGGGATCGGGCCCCACGATCAGCGCCAGGATCCGGTTGCTCAGCTCGGGAAACGCCCCGTGCTCGCGCAGGATGTGTATGGCCGTGAGGTCACCCTGCAGAACGGCGTAGAGGGACCGGTTACGGACGATCAGATCGACGATGCCGACCAGCACGGTCTCGACCTGGGCGGTACGGGAGCGCTTCCGCTCGGCCTCACCCGCGATCGCGGCGAGCTCCTCGATCGCCGGGCTGACCACCGCGAGGACGATGTCGTCCTTGGTCTTGTAGTGGTAGTAGACGGCGGCCTTGGTCACACCGAGCGCGTCCGCGATCATCTGTAGTGACGTCCCGCTGACGCCTCGCTCGGCAAAGAGGTCCAGGGCCGCCGCGAGCAGCTTCTTCCGCCCCGTCCCCTCTCGAGGGACTGCCGGTTCGAGCTGTGTCGCCACCGCCTTCGACCTCCTGTCCGTCCTGCCTGT
>NZ_CAAAFS010000170.1:0-7675 GCF_900634755.1 Protofrankia symbiont of Coriaria myrtifolia | reverse complement strand
CTGTCCTGCCTGTCCACTCGTCCGGGCCGCGCCCTGGAGACCCTGGTTGGCCCGGGCTGTCCGTCCGACTGCTCCCGTCCGTACGAGCGATCTGGGTGCCGCCGCCGGCCATCATCTCGCGCGACGGGCACGGGCATCGGCGTGTTCCGCGCTTTCGTCGATCTTAATGCTAGCCGGACGGCAGGTTGGTAACTAGCCGATCAGCTTGCCATTTCCTAGACGGACGGCTAGCTTCATCTTTTGACAATACCTGCCGATCGGCTAGCGACGCTGGCAAGCGGCACCCATCCACAGCGCCCTACCGACCCGAGGGGAAGATCCGTTGGCCACCTACCTGTACCGGCTCGGGCGCGCGGCCTACCGCCGCCGACGGCTGGTCGTCGCCCTGTGGGTCCTCGTGCTGGCCCTCATCGGGGCCGGCGCGGCGACCCTGTCCGGCCCGACCTCCGAGACCTTCTCCATCCCGGGGACCGAGTCCCAGAAGGCCGTCGACCTGCTACAGGAACGCATGCCCGGCGCCGGCGCCGACGCGGCCACCGCACGCGTGGTCTTCACCGCCACGGACGGTTCGCTCACCGAGGCGGCAGGCAGACAGGCCGTCACCGACGCCGTCCAGAAGATCGTCAAGGCGCCACAGGTGGCCCAGGCCAGCGACCCGTTCGTCCGGGGCGGTGTCTCCCAGGACGGGCGCACCGCCTATACGCAGGTCACCTACAAGGTGCAGCCGGGTGAAATCACCGACGAGGCCCGAGAGAGCCTGTTCGCCGCCGCCGGGGTGGCCCGCGACGCCGGGATCGGCGTCGAGTTCGGCGGCACCGCGGTGGAGGGGCAACCCGAACAGAGCGCCACCGAGGTCATCGGCCTGGTCGTGGCCGCCGTCGTGCTCGTCATCACCTTCGGCTCGCTGGTCGCGGCCGGCTTCCCCCTGCTCACCGCGCTACTGAGCGTGATGATCGGCATCGGCTGCATCCAGATCGCCACCGGGTTCATCAACGTCAGCTCCAGCACCCCGACGCTCGCCCTGATGCTCGGCCTGGCGGTCGGGGTCGACTACGCGCTGTTCATCACCTCCCGTTACCGGCACGAACTCTCCCTGGGCTCCGACGGCGAGCAGGCCGCGGGCCGCGCGGTGGGCACCGCGGGCTCGGCGGTGGTGTTCGCCGGCCTGACCGTCGTCATCGCGCTGGCCGCGCTCTCGGTCGTGGGCATCCCGTTCCTGACGTCGATGGGGCTGGCCGCCGCCGGCACCGTCGCCGTCGCCGTCATCGTCGCGCTCACCCTGCTGCCCGCCCTGTTCGGCTTCGCCGGGCGGCGGCTGCTGGGCGGGCGCATCCCCGGGCTGCGCGCCCGCGACCCCGAGGGCGACGGCGGCGGCCCCACCGTGGGCCAGCGGTGGGCACGCCTGATCGTGCGGCGCCGCGCCATCGCCGTCGTCCTGTCCGTGCTGGCTCTAGGCCTGCTCGCCGTCCCCGCGGCCGATCTGCGCCTCGGCCTGCCCACCGACGCCACGGCCGCGCCGGACAGCACCCAGCGCAGGGCCTACGACCAGCTCACCGCCGGATTCGGGCCGGGTTTCAACGGCCCGCTGCTGCTCGTGGTGGACGGCTCCGCCAGCGCCGACCCGCGCACGGCCGTCGGTGAGGTCTCCCGTACCGTCACCGCGTTGCCCGGCGTGGCCGCGGTGACCGCGCCGACGTTCAACCCCGCCGGCAACACCGCGACACTGTCGGTGACCCCCACCTCCGGGCCGAGCGAGGCCGCCACCGAGGACCTGGTACACACCATCCGTGGCCAGGCTGCGGCGATCAGGGCCGCCACCGGCGCCAGCACCGCGATCACCGGCGAGACCGCGATCAACATCGACGTGTCCGAGAAGCTCTCCGACGCGCTCCTGCCCTACCTCGCGGTTGTCGTCGGGCTGGCGTTCGTGCTGCTCGTCCTGGTCTTCCGCAGCATCCTCGTGCCGTTGAAGGCGACCGCGGGCTTCCTGCTCAGCGTCGTCGCCACGTTCGGCGCGGTGGTGGCCGTGTTCCAGTGGGGCTGGCTGATGGACGTCCTCGGCGTCGCAACGACCGGTCCCATCGTCAGCATCCTGCCGATCTTCCTCATCGGTGTCCTGTTCGGCCTGGCCATGGACTACGAGGTCTTCCTGGTCACCCGGATGCGCGAGGAGTTCGTCCACGGCCTTGAACCGGACGACGCGGTGGTCACCGGCTTCCGGCACGGCGCCCGGGTCGTCACCGCGGCCGCGATCATCATGATCAGCGTGTTCGCCGGGTTCATCCTGTCCGATCAGGCGATCATCCAGTCGATCGGCTTCGCGCTCTCCTTCGGCGTGCTCGTGGACGCGTTCGTGGTGCGGATGACCCTGGTACCGGCGGTGATGTCCCTGGCGGGACGGCACGCCTGGTGGCTGCCGGCATGGCTGAACAGGCTGCTGCCCGACATCGACGTCGAGGGCAAGCAGCTGATCGGCCCGCCGGCCCTGCCCGAGCAGCGGGCCCACGTCACCGCAGCCGCCGGGGACCCCACCGCACCCCACGACATGTCCGCGACCGGCCACCACCCCTGACCGCGGCGGCCCGCGGCTACTCGGAGCGGTGAACCCACACGGGGACGAAGCGCTGGCCTCGGATCTCGTAGACGGTCACCACCGACGTCAGCGGATCGCCCCAGGCGTCGAAGCCGACGTCGCCGGTGACACCGGGGAAACGGCCCTGCCCGACCGCGGTGACGATCGCCGCCCTGGCGGCCTCGTCCACCGTGTCCTGGCCGGGCAGGACACCGGCCGCGGCCCGCAGCAACGCCTGTGCCGCATCGTAGGCGTAGGCGGCGACCGAGGGGATCACGTCGACGTCCGGCGCCGGCGACGCGGCCGGCGAGGCCGACACGACGGCGTGACCGCCACCGTCGGCCTGGCCGTCACCAGCCGGACCGGCCGCCGCCGGGCTACCACCGGCCGAACCGCCACCGGGCGGACTGACAGCAGACGGACCATCAGCAGACGAAGCACCGCCACCAGCCGGAGCGCCGGCAGCCGGGGCGTCACGGCCCGGCTCGCCGCCGTGCGGCTCACCACTTCGCGGGTCGCCTCCCCCGGCGCTGTCGCTGTCGCTCTCCGCCGGCCAGCGGTCCAGGTAGGCGGCCGCGAACCGCCCGGCCGCCGGCAACGCGGACAGGGGCGCGCCGAGATCGGCGACCAGGTCTCCCTCGGCGGCATCCCGCGCCTGCTCGGGGTAGTGGGGGTCGAACAGCCCGTCGGAGCCCAGGATGGACACGGCCGGGCCGTGCTCGGCCAGCTCCTCGCGCAGCTTCCCGGCAAAGGCCTGGCCGGTCGCCACGTACACCAGGTCCGGGGCCTCGGCGCGAAGGTAGCGGGCCACCTGCTCGACCTCGGCCGTGTCGTCGGCGCTGCCGTCGACCCGGTGTGTCCCGGTGACGGCCGCGCCGAGCCGCGTGGCCTCGGTGGCGAACCGTTGCGCGAGCGAGGTACCGAAGTCCGGGCCGCCGTCGACCACCGCGATCCGGTGGCGGCCGATGACCCGCACGGCGTACTCGGCGGCGTCCCGGGCCGCGAGCACATCCGTCCCACTCAGCCGGAAATAGGTCCGGTACGGCCGGCCACGGGCCGCTGGCGAGGCCGGTACGACTGATGAGGTCGACGAGGCCGACAGAGCCGACGGGGTGATGCCGGTCAGCTCGGGCTGGCTGTTGGACGGTGAGACCACCGCGATCCCGGCGGCGTCCAGAGTGGGCAGGGCAACCATCGCGACCGTGGAGCTCAGCGGTCCGACCACGCCGATCAGGCTCTCGTCGGCGGCGAGCGTCCCCGCGGCGCGGGCGCCGCCATCCGGCCTGGACAGGTCGTCCTGGACGCTCAGCCGGACCTTCCAGCCCGGGATCGTGCCCTGGACGTTCGCCTCGTCGACCGCGAGGCGAACGGCGTTGCGCACGGCCGTACCCACGGATGCGCGGTCCGCGGACAGCGGTGCGATCAACCCGAGCGTGGCCGTCCTGGTCCGCGTGGCGGACGGCCCGTCCGCCGGCGAACCGCCCGTGAGCGCCACCGCGAGAACGGCCACAAGGGCCACGATCACAGCGACCACACCGGCGAGTAGCCGGAACAGCCGCCGTCGTGGCCCGGTGACGAACAGCCGTCCGAGCACGGCCGTGAGCCGTCCGAGCACGTTCCGCCCGAGCAGGTTCCGGGCCGTGCTCACGCTCCGGGCAGTGCCTCACCGGGCAGGAGGTCGCCGGCCAGCACGGCCTCGGCCACGGCCCGCATCGTGCGCCGCTGGTTCATCGACGTGCGCTGAATCCAACGGAAGGCATCCGGCTCGGTCATGGCGTGCTCGGTCTGCAGGACCCCCTTCGCCCGTTCGATGATCTTGCGGGCCTCCAGCCGGCCCTGCAGATCCTCGACCTCGGCCTCCAGGCTGACGATCTCGGTGAACCGGCTCATCGCCATCTCGATCGTCGGCAGCAGGTCCTTCTTCTGGAACGGTTTGACGACGTAGGCCATCGCCCCGGCGTCCCGGGCCCGCTCCACCAGGTCCCGCTGGCTGAACGCGGTCAGGATCACCACCGGCGCGATCCGCTCCTTGGCGATGTGCGCGCCGGCGTCGATCCCGTCCATCCGGGGCATCTTGACGTCGAGGATGACCAGGTCGGGACGCAGCTTGGTGGCCAGGCTGACCGCCACCTCGCCGTCCCCGGCCTCACCGACCACCTCATAGCCCTCCTCCTGGAGCATCTCCCTCAGATCAAGGCGGATCAGCGCCTCGTCCTCGGCGATCAGCACCCGGCGGGGGGTCGAGGATGGCTGGCTCATCGAGTCGGACTCCTGGGCTCGCAGGGCTAGGATCACACTGTTGACCCGCCGTGATGTGAGGCGGTCGGTCGATCCGCACCTTACCCGGCTACAGTCATGGAGGAAGCTCTACCTGCATATTGACCGGTTCGCCAGCAACTTCAAGACCCAGCGTCCGCGAACCGTGGCTGCCGGCCCCTGTACTCCAACGGCAGAGAGACGGTGCTCAAACCACCGACAGTGTGGGTTCGAATCCCACCGGGGGCACAACGAGGAAGGGAAAACGCGCTCCCGCCATGTAGGCGATCTTCGCTGGGGACGTCGGTACGGATGATCGTGGAGTCCAGGGCGTCCGCGGTCTCAACGTCCAGCGTGATCTGCGCTTGCGCCTGATTCGCCGCCCTGTCGTAGCGGATCCTCAGCCTGAGGGCGTCCAGCAGCCGCCGCGCGGTCGCCTGAGGAAGATCTGCGACGTCCAACCGGCCCAACGGCACCCGCCCCAACAAGCCAAGATCGGGAGTAGCGGCTGCCACGGTGGCATCCTGGGCGTCGAGCTCGTCCAACGCCTCCTGAGCGGCCCGCCGCTGCACGTCCAGCTCCGCGATCCGCTGCTGCACGTGAGAGAACACCGCCCCGGTAAGGTCATCCTGGGTTTCCAGCGTGGTGAGCAGCCGCCGCTGCCGGGTGGCGATATCGGCCAGGGTGCGCTGCAACGCGGCCCGGCGGGCGACCCGATCGTCCTGCTCTACCACCGCCGCATGGTCGATCTCGGCGGTCAGCAGCGCGAGCCGATCCGGGCCGAGCAGCCGGGTGTTGAGGAAGTCGTTGATCCCGGCGAGCAGGCGCCGTTCCGCCAGCAGAATCCCACGCGGATGCTCCGGGTAGCGTTCGGTGAAGTCGGCGTGGTTCCGCGGGGCCTCGCAGACGTAGTACAGCAGCGCGTCCGGCCGGCCCCGCGCCGCCCGCGACTTCCCGACCATCCGCCGGCCACACAACGCGCAGACCACCATCCCCCGCAGCAGATAGCTCCGCCTGGTCTGCGGATGCGCACTGTTGGCACCATTACCCGACCGGCTGCCGAACCGCTCCACCCCCACCGCGGCCGCAGCCAGAAAATCGGCCTGGCTGACCAGCGGGGGATGCACCGGCTCGGCCGACCACACCCACACGTCCGGATGGTTGATCGCTCCCCCCTTCTTCGTCCCCCGCCGGTTCCACACCATGTAGCCGGTGTACTTCGGATTGACCAGAATCTCCCGCACCGACGACCGGCCCCACGCGTCCCGCCGCCGCCGCGGATCGATGTGCATCGGCGGCGGATACCGGTCGAGGTCGGCGTTGAGCCGATCCGCGATCGCCGCGTACCCCAGCCGTTCCGCGATCCGCCAGGCAAAGATCTGCCGGACCACCGGGGCCCGCACCGGGTCCGGTACCAGCCGGTGTTTGGTCCGTCCCTCGGCCCGCCGCGCCGGCACCGGATGCGGGATCCGCTCCGGCAGATAGCCGTACGGTGGCCGTCCCACGTTCCAGCCCTGCGCGGTATGCTCGCAGAACCCGTCCCAGGACTTCTCCAACGTCTCCAGCACGTACCACTCGGCCACCCCCTGCTTGACCCGCCGGGTCAACACCGTGGTCGCCCGCAGCCGCGACAGCGTCATCGGCTCGTCCGCGGCCAGCAGCACCACCCCGGCCTGCTCCAGCTCATGCTCGACCCGGGTGTCGTAGTAGGTGCGCCGGGCTACCCGCTCGATCGACTCGCAGATCACCGCGTCGAACCGCCGCGACAGCCCCTTGGCCTCCGCCAACAGATCCGCGATCCCACCATCCCGGGGAACGGGAATATCGAACAGCTCATGCGCCCGGCTGAACCCCCGAGCATCCAGATTCTTCCGGCCGGACTCCACATCATAAAAATGCGCGACGAGCCGCACCCCCGACGGCAGCGCGGCGGTGGCGTTGTGCAACTGGCGCGGCAGGGACAACGTCGGATCCTGCTGGTCCTTCGTGGACACCCGACCCAGAAACGCCACCCGCAGACCCGCCCAGCCCCGCACCGACGGCCTAGTCGAACGCGACCGCAACGACCCAAACGCCTCCGGCATCTGCGCCATCCCACGCTCCCCTCACCAGCACCTGTCGAGGACAATTCTAGCCTTCGTCATCTTCCTCCCATCGCGCCCTGGAAAATGGATCCGATCCACCTGGCAGGGAATCAGATGTAACGGAAGATGATCGCGGAATTCCCGCTGTTACGGCTCCGGCCTGGGCGGTTGTCGGCTGCTTGCGGCGCTCCCGGAAGCGGCCTCCGCCGCCGCCCAAGCCGCCAAGGCCTCGCGAAGCGCCGCCGCACGCTCCGCCCGCAACGCCTGACCGGACGGTCCATCGACAACCTCGACGGACCACCGCCACGACATCGGCTCACTTGTTCGCCCTGCTGGCGTCGCCGACCCGGAAGCGGTCGGTCCCGCCGCTTTCTTCTGGCATTCCTCACCAGGGTTGTCAGCGGCTCGGGTGCGTAGGGGGCCATCCCAGCCGGCCCGGATCGTGGTCACTGGCACTCACCAAGCGGCCGCGGATCACAGCCTCGATCGGGAGAAAAAGTCACCATTCCATGGGATAGCCAGAAGGCAGTTCAGGGCAACTACGAATATCCACAAAGCAGAACCAGCATCGATGCCGTTACACGCTTCCGCATACCACTCCCAGCCAGGAAAGACATCCAACTGTCGAGAAATCCAAACATACAACGCGGAACATGAAAAGAATCACAGACCAGCTCGACTTCAGATGATCTCCCGCCTTTCAACCACACGCGCCTCATCGGCCGGCGGAACGCACGGCTGTCCCGCCGGGCTTCTAGTGTCC
>NZ_CAAAFS010000169.1:7610-9465 GCF_900634755.1 Protofrankia symbiont of Coriaria myrtifolia | reverse complement strand
CCACCGTCGAACCAGTAGGCATCGCGCCATGCTTCCAGTGAGCAAACATCGCCGGGAACGCCGACGCTATCTCGGCCAATTTCCGACGAGCTCTCCCTTTGGCGCGGCGCAATCGTTTGTATTTCCGCATCGCCCACTTCACGAGGAAAGGGTTGATCCGCTGACTTAGGAAGTGCATCAGCCTGGACTTGTAGAAGCGCCCGTAGTAGCCGATCCACCCCGCCACGATGGGATTGACCATCGCGGCGAGTCCCCGAAAACCCAGACTGGTCCTGCGACCCAGCTTCCATTGCCGGATGACCCGTGCCATCGACTTCAGCGCCGCCCTGCCGACCAACGGGACGAACCCGCACATCAGCACGCCATCACGTCGCCGGATGGGCGCACGATGAAAGTCGAAACCCAGGAACGTGAAGCTCGTTACCGGGTGCTCTTCGTCGCGTCCGTCCTGCTTGCAGTAGACGATCCGAGTCTTGTCCGGGTGACAGCGCAACCAGAACTCCAGCAACCGTTTCTCAACGACGTCGCGAATGTACTTCGCCTGCCGCTGACTGTAACAGTGTAGGATGATGTCGTCGCAGTACCTCTCGAACCGCACCACTGGAAATCTCCTGGCAAGCCAGTAGTCCAAAGCGTAGTGCAGGAAGAGATTCGACAACAACGGTGAAATCGCCGAGCCCTGTGGAGTTCCCTTGATGGGAGTGACACGGCTGCCGTCCGGATGCTGAACCGGCGCGACGAGCCACCGTTTCACGTACAGCACAACCCATGTCAGATTCGCGTGCTTCTCCACTGCGGCGATGATCTGCGCGTGCGGAACGTTGTCGAAGAACCCTTGGATATCGAGATCGACCACCCAGGGGTGCCGCCAGCACCGCTGCTTGCACACCTCCACCGCGTCCAGCGCAGACTTTCCTGGACGATAACCGTAGGAATCGGCGTGGAACACTGGATCCACGTCCGGCTCCAGGATCATGGCCACGGCTGTCTGTGCTATCCGGTCGGCGATAGTGGGCACTCCGAGGATCCGTGTGCCACCATCTGGCTTCGGGATGGAGACGGCTTTCACTGGCTCCGGGAAATAGCTCCCCGACGACATCCTGTTCCAGAGCTTGAACAAGTTGTTCCGAAGATCCTGTTCAAATTCCGCTAGAGATTGCCCGTCGACCCCTGCCGCTCCCTTGTTGCCGTTGACCTTCAGGTATGCTTCCCATATCAGCGTCTTCGGAATGTCAAACGACTTGCCCGCTGGTCTTGTCTCGCCCACGCAATTCCTCCCGTTGCTGGTTGATTGCTGGACGACACTCGACGGCACGTCCCCTGCGCTCCGCGCCCATTACAGGCGCTTCATCACTAGTACGGGACGTTCCGCCCTCCTGGCCCGCACCCGGTACTCTGCGACTCGCGGATTAGCCGCTTGCCGGTCTCCCGGTGGATCCTCGCTCCAATCCGCGGGACCCATGTCGTGCCGAGGAGTTCTCCTGTTCCGTTGCAGAGCCCAAGCCAAGCTCGCGCCATCTTCATGCCGGGCACCGCCAGAGCAGTAGGCAGGTTTCCCTCTGACTTATCCCAGGGCAGCATTAAGGCCCTGGTTTTGATGCCACCTGGCTTAACGACACGTCATCGATGGTTCACTCTCGTTCGCCTTCTTGGCTCATACCTGCCGCCTCTCGCGATGGCTTTTCCACGGACGTTCACCACCATGGCTCATTCACCACAGCAACTCGTGGCGGTTTGACACCAGCACCTGCATGCCGATGCCGAAGGGCCTACCCTCATCTCCACAACAGCATGGTTGCTATCGAGTGCTCTGCCTTCTACCTCAGAACCTCATCCAGCTCCCTTCAGGACACAC
>NZ_CAAAFS010000169.1:0-7509 GCF_900634755.1 Protofrankia symbiont of Coriaria myrtifolia | reverse complement strand
CAATGCTGTGACCGAGTCGTTTTTCGCCACCCTCGAATGCGAACTTCTCGACCGAACGCACTTCGCCACCCACGACCAGGCCCGGACCGCCCTGTTCGACTTCATCGAAGGTTTCTATAACCGACGTCGTCGTCATTCGACCATCGGATACGTCAGCCCACACGAGCACGAGGAAGGGTTCAACCTGTACAGTAGTGCCGCATAGCCGCCAAAGACCCGCTGTGTGAACAGAACCGGGTTAACTTCATCCGGCCCAGGAACCTCCCTCCAAGTCCCTCCCAGCTGAGCTGGGGATACAACAGAGCACCTCGCGGCGCACAGGGTCCGTTCGACGACCCAGCGGCGGGGCAGGACCTCGAAGCCCTTCTGCCCCGCAGGCCGGCGCACGACCTGTACCCGTAGGCCAAGCAGGTAGGCGGCCCAGTCCACGATCCTCCCGGAGAACATCCCATCGCCGAACACCAGCTGTAACCGCCGGCCGGCGAAGTAGCTGTCGAGAAGGACCTGCCGCCCACCGATGGTGTCATGCGTACTCGCGGGAACGACCAGCACGGCCAGCAGCAGTCCCAGGGTGTCAACGACGAGGAATCGCTTGCAGCCGTTGACTTTCTTACCCATGTCGAAGCCGCGGCTGGCCGCCGGGACGGTGTCGGCGCCCTTCACCGACTGGGAATCGATGATCCCCACCGTCGGTTCGGTGTCACGTCCTTCCCGCACACGGAGCTGGTCACGTAACGCGTCGTGGACACGTTCGGTCACACCCTGGTCGTGCCAGCGGGCGAAGTAGTAGTAGACGGTCTGCCACGGCGGGTAGTCCGACGGCAGCGCCCGCCAGGCGCAGCCGTTGCGCACGACGTACAGAATCGCGTCGATGAGATCGCGGCGGTCGTGCTTCTCGCGGCGGCCGATCGACGCCGCCGGCGGCAGTAGCGGCTCGATCAGCGCCCACTGGGCGTCGGTCAGATCAGACGGATAGCGGTGACGGTGACGTCGCGGCACCCCCTGACCGTCACCCGCCCGATCATCCGGTCAGGCCCTTTCCCCGCGAATGCACACCCATCGCACACCCCGAACATCACAGCCAGTCACCACCCGGAGATCTCAAACACCTTTTAAGGAGATGGCCCGGCACGCGGACTTCACCGTACAGACCGGCATGCCGGTGTATTTCTGTGACCCGCATTCGCCCTGGCGGCGAGGTTCCAACGAGAACACCAACGGCCTCCTCCAGCAGTATTTCCCGAAGGGCGCGGACCTGTCCTTGCACTCGCAGGAGGAACTGGATAGAGTGGCCGCACAGTTGAATGGGAGACCGCGACAGACGTTGGACTGACGGAAGCCGGTGGAAGTTTTCAACGATCTGCTGGTAAGTCGTGTGTCGCCATGACCACTTGATGTTGCCCTCCTCGGTCATCGCTACTAGGCGTAGCAGTTTGGCTACGATCGGACGGTGGGCCGCAGGTCTTTGCCCGAGCTTGCATTGAAATCGGAGCTGCGGCGAACAGGCCTCGTCAGGCTGGGGCAAAGCTCCGTTAGAGTGTGACCGGTACTTGTCCCGCGTCTGGCGGACCTGTAGGAGGCCGCCAGACGCGGGACAACACCTACCCAATGACCCGCGGTCGCGGCTCTGCTCGACAGGTCAAGACCGGCGAACCGATGGAAGGCGATGTGGAATACGACGACAAGGTCTGGTGCCCATGAACCGCAAGGTTGCTGTTATCGGTGGTGGAATGGCCGGGCTGGAGGCCGCGGTCCGAATGGCGGCCCGGCCTGGGATGGAAGTCGAGGTCATCGAAGCCGGGCCGGCGACCCGTCGCCGTCATGTCGACTGGGACACCTCGATCCATCCGGGCGATGAGAAGGTCCGGTGGTGGACCAGCGACGGCTGGGGATTCGGTGCCGGTCTTTCAGAACGACTCGGCGGGCGTTCGCTGTGTTATCACGGCGTTCTTCTTGGGCTCACCTCCAAGGAGTTGGTCGGCTGGCATCCCTGCTGGCAGGAGCGGTTAGTCGGTCCGGCCGGCTGCTATGCGCAGGTTTACGCAGAACTTAGCCCGAGGTTTCCGGGACTGGTGGCCTCGCCACAGTCGCCTGCCGCGAGCAGAGTCGGCCTCCGGCACGCTCCACAAGCAGCACGCTATGATGGCCTGACCGGCGAGTTCGAAGCCTATTCGCCGCTATCAGCGGCCCTTCGACTCGCCGTGAAGAGCGACCGCTTCCGCATCGTCCGCGGCCGTGCGCGGTCCCTGAGGCGTGGCAGGCTCGGATGGGATGTAGAGGTAGCTACCCCCTCTGATAGCGCCGCGACGAGGCAGGGGTTCGACGCATGTGTCCTTGCGTCGTCCGCTATCGGGAATATCCAGATTCTGACCCAGACGACAGGTGAATTGATCACGACTACCATCACCGATCACTTCTGCGTCGGGGCCCTCGCGCGAATCGAGCCCGGTGAGCCCCTGGACAGTTTCCGACACCCGATGCTATGGACCGGATACCGTCCAGTGCCGTCGCTGTCCGCCAACATCTTTGTGCAGGAGCGGCCGACTCTTCCGAACGGTAACCGGCTCGTCTCGCTCGCAGCCGTGATCGAACAGGGCAGTGGTCCGGCCGACTTCAGCACGCTCGCGGTCCAGCCGTCGTCGACTGACGGTATCGCCGCCGCCCACATAACGACGGCGGTCTCGTCCGCCGATCTCGATCGCATAGGCAAAGTTCGACAGGAGCTCCTGCGCCTGGCGGACGAGATCGCCCAGGGTTCGCTCCTCGACATCACTGCGCCGCGTCCGGGCGGTGGCTGTCTGGTCGGCCCGGCCGACGGCGAAAACCAGGGCGAGGAATCGCGGAAGTTCGGCGAGGCCGAGGCCTTTCACGCGTTGCTCGCCGAACCTCTAGCCGGGCGGGTTGCCCAGTTCGAGCTACCGTACGGGTCGTTCGAGCATGAAGCCTGTTCCCACCCGCTCGGCGGTGCGCTGAAGGTCACGACCGATCTCGAGGTCGAGGCCCTTCCCGGCGTCTACCTGGCCGGTCCGGGAAACTTTCCCCGGCTCGGCGCGGCCAACCCTGCGCTTACAACCATCTCCATGTCGCGCTGGCTCGGCGATTCGCTTGCCGGTTGAAATTCACGTTACCCGGTGGCGCGTAGCGTCTATTTCCGCTCCGTCTGCCCGCCCGTCGAGGAGGTTGACAATGTCCAAACTCGCAATCTTCGGTGGTACTCCGGTCACGGATGAACCGTTCCCGGCCTGGCCCAGCTTCGCGCCGGAGAGTATCGACCGGGCCATGGAACCTCTCCGTACCGGCCGGGTGAACTACTGGACCGGTGAACTCGGCCGGCAATTCGAGGCGGAGTTGGCCGCGTACCTCGGCGCCGACCACGCCGTCACCACGAACAGCGGAACCTCCGCCTTGCATGCCGCGCTTGCCGCGCTGGGTATCGGGCCGGGGGACGAGGTCATCTGCACTCCGTACTCCTTCGTTGCCTCGGCGTCCTGTGTGCTGCAGGCTGGTGCACTGCCGGTTTTCGCCGATGTCGACGAGTCGCATACGCTTAGCGCGGCCGACGTCGAAAAGAAGATTACTCCGCGTTCTCGGGCGATCATTGTGGTTCACCTCTACGGGGTCGTCGCAGATCTTGATCCGATCATCGATCTGGCCAGGAAGCATGGTTTGTTCGTTGTTGAGGACTGCGCGCAGAGCATCGGCGCGACCTACAAGGGGAGGAAGGTCGGAACGGTCGGTGATGTCGGCTGTTTCAGCTTCTGCCAGAGTAAGCACTTCACCACCGGTGGTGAGGGTGGCGCGATCGTCACCAATGACGAGGACCTGAGTTGGGAATGCCGTTCGCTGCGCGACCACGGTTATGACGTAGCCAGGCGTATGGGGCTTATGGAACTCGGGCCGGAGTACATCCACCGACGGATCGGCTTCAACTACCGGCTAACCGAGATGCAGTCAGCCATCGGAATTTCCGAACTTACCCGCCTCGACTCATGGAACCTTCCCCGGCGCCGCGCCAACGGTCGCCAGCTGATCGAGGCCCTTAAGGATCATCCACTGGTGATCCACGCCCCGGTGGACACCACAGAACGGGAGAATGCTTTTTGGTGGGCGCCCTTTGTGCTCGACGTGGAGCAGATTTCGGTCCCTCTGACAGATTTCGCTGCGGCCATGACCGCGGAGGGCATGCCCTTCACGGCGGTACAACTGGGAGAGATGTATCGGGAGCGCGTCTTCGTCGAGCGTAAGGGCTTCGGGAAGCTGAACTACCCGTTCGACGACCCCAACGCCACCCCGATCGACTATTCAAGGACGAGCTGCGCCACGGCGCACTGGCTCTCGGCACGCACACTCACGCTGTACACCCACCCGGTCTACACCGAGCGGCACATGCAGCAGTACATCATCGCCTTCGAGAAGGTGGCAGCGGCCTTTCAAACGAAGACCCCGACAAGCATATCGTGAGCGATACTCGACGAGGCTTATTCAGAACCCCCAGCTCAGATGATCTAGTACTACAGCAACACTTGTCGGCGTGTCGTCGGCAACCCGCCGACGGCAAGTTTTGGTACGACTGAAGATCAGTTACATAAGCGCAGATCACAGGGGTGACCTGTCTTCGGATCATGGAGAGTGTTGCTGTAGTACTAGATCATGCATTGTCGCAGGTCAGGATGCTGCTATAGATCTTGATCGAAGAGTTTTGAATAACCCTCGACGAAAGTACCCTAATTTTCCATCTGAAACAATCAAGACTGGGAGATGTGCTATGAATACCGAAATCCAGTGGCGGATATGCTGGGAGGACCAGCTTACGCCGACTGATCACGTGGAGTCGGCGGAACGGGAGACGGTATGTCGGAAGGAACCCGAACTGTGACCGGATGTTGCCCGTCCAGCACGTTTTCCGGTGGTCAGTCAGGGACTCGCCGCATCGCCCTCACGTTCGACGACGGACCGGATCCTTATTACACCCCCCGGATTCTCGATTTGCTCGCTGAGCATAAGGTGGCCGCGACATTCTGCGTGCTCGGCACCTACGCAGCCGCACATCCCGATATCATCTCCAGGATAGCCGCGGAGAGCCATCTCCTGGCCTGCCACTCGATGACACACGCCGATCTGTCGTGCTGTGGCGAGCAACAGACACGGTGGGAAATAATGGCGGCGAGCCGGACACTGCAGGCTGTCGCTCCCACCGCGCGGGTGCAGTATCTACGCACACCGTATGGCCGGTGGAACGACGGGGCGCGGCGCGTGGCGGCCGAACTCGGCCTGCAGCCTCTCGGCTGGACGATAGATTCGCGTGACTGGTCGGCACCAGGGGTGACAGAAATCATGGACGCCCTCCGGCAGCAGCTCCATCCGGGTGGGATCGTACTGCTACATGACGGATGCCTGCCCGAAAGGAAACGTGGCTGCAGCGCCGGTCACCAAGACCAGACACTGGCTGTGGTGCCGCTTCTCATCCGCGAGCTACGCCACCAGGGCCTCGTCCCCGGTCCTCCGCTGCTGGAGGCGCTGCCCCGGCTGCCGGCGGCCGGCACACCGATGGGGTACGGCTGGTAAGGGCGCGGGGCCGGTGGAGCCGCGGCGACTGACAACTGAACCGCCGCTCGCACGAGATCCGATGAGTCAGAATCAATGCCAGCCACAGCCGAGCCACCGAATGAAATGGAATACCCGCGACCCCATCAGGGGCCCTGCAAAAATTGGAAGAGTTTCCCATGAAAACGCAAATTCAGTGGAAAACGTACTGGGAGAATCAGCTCGAACCGGGTGACCACGCGGAACTTGCCGAGTTTTTTCGAAACACCTACGGAGCTGTGGGTGCCTGGAACGTGAAACATTTCAAAGGTAGCCGTAGCTGGGCCGGAGCGCGACCCGAGCTCAGGATAATCGGGCATGACGAGCGCGGAGTGGCGGCGCACTTCGGGGTGCTGCGTCGTTTTATCAGGCTCGGCGCAATCGATCAGCTCGTCGCCGAGGTCGGGCTGTACGCTGTACGCCCGGATCTACAGCGATCGGGAATCGGTTATCAATCCGGGATCAACGTGATGATTCCGACGCTGCTGGACTTGAAGGTCCCGTTCGGTTTCGGAACCGTTCGCCACGAGTTGCGCGAGCATGTCGAGAAGGCCAGCGCTGCGCTGATGATCGTGTCCGGAGTCCTGGTAAGGTCTACAAATCTGTGGGACAAGTCCAAGACGTGTATCGAAGATCTTCTCGTCCTGGTCATTCCGCTTGAGCGTGCCGTGGACGAGTGGCCGGCCGGAGAGCTCATCGACCGGAACGGACCCGAGCTGTGACACTCGCTCATCCGGCTCCGAGCGCGCAGCTGTCCAGCGCGGACGGAGAGCGCCAGAAACGGTTCGGCCGGGGCCCCCAGACCCGTCCTCGGGGCCCTCGTGGGGCCGCCGGCCTCGTCGGGGCGCTCCTGGCCCTCGACAGCTGCGGCGGTGAGCCGGGCCTGCGGCGAGGAGCTCCGGCCGGTGTGGGGACGACCGCGGTTGTCTGCCCGGGTACGGGTGCGGTGTCGGCCCCGGAGGGGCGGGGGACGGGACGGCCGCCCGGAACGATCTTTGTTTGGTGACGGTGCGTGTCTGCCGATGCTCCGGTGAGACGAGACATGCGCGTGAGCCGAGGGTGGGTGCGTGGACTCCGTGGACAACGATCACTCGCGTGGTGTGTTTGCCCTGGTAGCAGGGTTGTCCACGGCCGTCCGCGGTCCGTCCACGTATCCGAAGACAAGCGTGGACGCCGTGGACGGGGCGGGGTCATGGCGTGGGAACTGGGCGGAGCCCGATCATCCGCAGACGTACCCCGCGCAGCGGTCCAGCCCCGACAGCGACGACTCGCCCTGCAGCTGGCTGGTCGCCATCCCGACGAGCAACTCCCCGGCTCCCAGGCCTCGGGCCCGCCGCTTGACCGGCCCGATCCCGGCATCGAGCGCCTCCACGACCGCGAGCCGGTCGACCAGCTCGCTGAGGGCGACCAGCCCGGCCGACTCCGTCACCGACGGGTCCACCGGCCCGATCCGGATCCGCTCCCGCCGCCGCCCCGGACCCCGCGATAGCCCCTTCCTCGCGGCCGGTTTCCGGGACGACTGGACGCTGCGTATCCTTGCCACCTGACGGGTGCCTTTCGCCTGGGATATCGGTTTGGTTGTGGTGACCCCGATTCTCCCTGCACGACAAGCACCCGATCACTTTCCAAGGTCAACAAACAGTCAACGTCACCCCGCTACTGGCGAATCTAGGTCTGATGCCCACCAGGGGCCGTAGGCGGGCGCTCCAGCCGTCCCGGCGGGGGGATGGGGGTCGATCGAGTAGTGCCCACTTCGCGTGTTTGCTTCCACCTGGCAACGGGCAGCATCGAATCGCGCTCCCGGCGCCATGACCATACACGACAACATCCTCTTCCGATCTCATGCCCGCTGACCGCCGGACATCCGACCACAATGGCAGTCGCATGGAACCAACGTCGCGACATCGCGACTCACATCCACCAGTG
>NZ_CAAAFS010000168.1:1535-51936 GCF_900634755.1 Protofrankia symbiont of Coriaria myrtifolia | reverse complement strand
TTACGACCCAGCGACCCACGCGATCACAGAGAAGTCAATAGTTTCGCTGTTCAACCTGCGTCCGCTGCCGGGCCCCATTGTGACAGGTAGCGACGGAAACCTGTACGTGGCCGAAGGCGGCCTGGTTCTCGGCAGCAATGTCGGACGTTACAACCCGGTCACCAAGACCTACACCCCGATCCCGCTGCCCACGCCGCTGGGCGGGCCATGCGATCTCACGGTGCGGGGCAACAGCATCTACTTCGGCGAGTTCACCGGTAACCGCATCGGAAAACTCACCGTTTAGGAGCGCTCCGATCCCTGGCCACAGCCAGGGGATCATAGCCAGGAGGGCATGACCAGAAGGGCATGGTCGCCCGTTCCCGCCGGATCAGCTCCACCGGTCCGGCGGGAACGGGCGACCATCACCCGCCTCGAACCCGGCTGCCCGGTCACGCACCGTCTCGCACAGGCACCGTCTCGCGCGAGCCGCACCCGCGGTACCGACGGCCGGTTCCAGCCACACGGGCCTGACGGCGCATGCCGGCCGCCGACCGGCCGCCGGGCGAATCCCCGGCCACGCCAGGCGAATCCCCGGCCGCTGTCCGGCCGGACGCGCCGTACGGCGCCAGGCGGCTGGGCGGCACGAGAACTGTCAGCGTTCGTTCACGCCCGCTTGCTTACCACACGCTCACGGGCCCGGATCGGTGGTGAGCACCCGGCCGGATGCCGCGGACAGCTCACCCGCGAGGAAGCGGACCAGCATCTCGGTGGCGTCGTCCGTCTCCCGCTCGGTACCGACGATCGCGGAGAACAAGCCCATGCCGCACAGGATCGCGACGAGCATATCGCCGATCACCCGCGAATCCACGTCCGAGGGCAACTCGCCACGCGCGATCGCGCGATCGACACTGACGAGGAAGAAGTCGCGCATCTCGCCGATCTGCTCGCGGGCCTGGTTGGTGAGCTCCGGATAACGCAGCCCGTCGACCAGCGAGGTGATGGCGAACCTGGCGTACGTCGGGTCCTCGTGGTTGAGCGCCGCGCACACGCGGAAGACGGTCGCCACCTGGTCGACGAGGGCGGTGTGGGCGGACGTCTGTGTCCTCATCCGGTCGATCACACTGGGATACATCGATTCGAAGACCGCGGCGTAGAGGTCTGACTTCGACGGGAAGTACCGGTAGATGGTCGACCGCGTGACCCCCGCGTCCTCGGCGATCTCCGCCGGGGTCGCGTCCCGGTAGCCAACAGTGCTGAAGAGCGCCCGGGCGCTGCGGAGGATGCGCCCCCGGGTCACCGCCCCGTTCGATCCTGGCGGGCGGCCGAGCTTCCTCGCGCTGGGTTTGGACATCTTCTCCTTCACCGGAAACCACCGGTTCTCCGTCACCGCGGACGCCTACCGGCGCGCTGCCCGCTGATCCGGCGGAGCGGCGTCGTCAGTGCGGACAGCGTCGTCGGCGGAGACATCGTCAGTGGAGACACTGGTCGGCTGCCGCGATGGTAGTAGCAACGGATGTCCCGGAAACCGGGTTCCCGGGATCGCCGTCCGCCCGGCGACACGCCACCCGTACGGCCCGCCGGCCGGCCGATCACCGTGTGCCGGGCCGTCCGCCGTCTCCGGCGAGCCCCGGCCGCCACCAGCGCCGATCCGCACGAGCGAAGATCCACCGGATACGACCTGCCCGCCGGCCGTGACCAGCGGCTGGAGTAACCTGACCGCCCGATGTCACCAAACCATCATGAACTCGCCAAACCATCCCGAACCCACCATCGGGAGGGCCCAGCGGCGGCGACAGCGGCGCCCGCGGCCCGCACGGACGCCCCGGCGCGGACGGACAACTGAAAACGTCGGCCAGCGGCCTCGACATGGCCCCGGATCCCTCTCGACACCGGCTTCGCGAGGAATACACAGTTTCGCAAGGAAGCCCACCCTCCACCCATCGAGCCCCTTGGAGCAGTGATGTCCCCGGTGCCAGTCGCGCCCGAACGACCAGAGGCCCCCGTCCACGTCCTCCCGCTCGCGTCCTGCGCCGATGACGACGTCGCGGCCCTGGTCGGCGGGAAGGCCAGTGGCCTGGGCAGACTGATCAGCCAGGGCCTGCCGGTCCCCCCGGGCTTCGTCGTCACCACGGACGCCTACCGGGCCGGCGTCGCCGCCGCCGGCCTGGGCCCGCGGATCGACCAGTTGCTGGCCGGGGCCGGGACCCCGTCGGGCGACCACGAGGTCTCCGAGCGGATCCGCGCGCTGTTCGTCGACACGGTCATAACGTCCGACGTCGCCGCCGCGGTGCGGGCGGCCTACGCCGGACTTGGCCACGGGTCGGCCGCCGCCGATGGTGATCACGAGCAGGGCATCCCCGTCGCGGTCCGCTCGAGCGCCACCGCGGAGGACACCGCCGACGCCTCGTTCGCTGGTCAGCAGGAGACCTACCTGTGGATCCGCGGCGCCGACGACGTCGTCGCCAGGGTGCTCGACTGCTGGGCGAGCCTGTTCACCGCGCAGGCGATCGGCTATCGCGCCCGGTTGGGGGTGCCCGTCGAGGACGTCGCGATGGCGGTGGTCGTGCAGACGATGGTGCCCGCCGAAGCCGCCGGCGTCCTGATGACCCTGGAGCCGACGACCGGCGACCGGTCACGCGTCTACATCGAGTCCGCGTTCGGCCTCGGGGAGGCCGTCGTGCGCGGGGACGTCACCGCCGACCGCTACTGGGTCGCCAAGGAGACCCTCACCCTCACCGCCGAGCAGATCAACCCCAAGGAGAAGGCCTGGCGGTTCGACGCGCAGGCCGACGCGCTGCTCTTCACCGACGTCCCCGCCGAGCTGCAGAAGACGCCGTCGCTGCGCACGGAGGAGGCCGTCGCGCTCGCGGGCGTCGGCCGGCGCGTCGAGGAGGCGTTCGGGTTCCCGGTGGACATCGAGTGGGCCTTCGGCCCCGCCGACGCCGACGGGCAGCGGGAGCTGTTCACCCTGCAGGCAAGGCCCGAAACGGTCTGGAGCCGCCGGCCGGCGCCACCCGCCACGGCCGCCCAGCCCGCCGAAACAGCACAGCCCGCCGAAACAACGCCGACGGCCACCGCGCCGGTGGTCGACCCGTATGACGACTGGGACCCGCTGCACGACCCCAGCGCCCCGGAGCTGCACTGGTCGACGTCCAACCTCGGGGAGGCGATGCCCGGGATGCTGACCCCGCTGAGCTGGTCGTTGTGGTCCCCCGTGGTCGAACACGCGCCGCGGGAGGCCGCCCGCGCGATCGGCGGGCTGACCAGGGCCGAGAGCCGGGTACCGGCGGACGTCTCGCAGCGGTACATCCGTATCTTCTACGGCAGGCCCGCCATGCAGGCCGAGTTCCTCGCCCTGCTCGGGGACCGGATGCCCGGCACGACCGGGCCGGACGCGGTGGCGAGCATCCTCGGCCGGGTTCCCGAGGACATTGCCTTCGCTCCGACGGCACGGCGCTACCCGTCCGTGGCCTGGCGGCTTCCCGTGACCTTCGCGACGGCGCCGAAGAAGGCGCGGCAACTCGCGCGGGAGACCGACGAGTGGTGGCGCGCCAGCCTGGCGCGGGTGGACCAGCTCGGGCACGCCGACCTGCTCGCCCTGCTCCAGGACGCCGCCCGCCGGCACGACTACGCCGTCACCCTCCAGTCGATCCTGATCCTGAGCACGATGCAGCCGCTCTACGACACGCTGCGGAAGATCGTCGAACGGGCCGGGGTCGGGGACATCGCCACCCTCGGCGGCGTCGGCGGCGCCGAGATGGCGGTCGTCGCCGACATCTGGCGGGCCTCCCGTGGCGAGCTGACCGTCGAGGACGTGGTCGGTCGGCACGGTTTCCACGGACCGTTCGAGGGCGAGCTGTCCAGCCGGGTGTGGCGCGAGGACGACTCCCCGCTACGGAAGATCATCGAGGACTACGCCAGGCGGGACGACTCCGCGGATCCGGTTGCCCGGGAGCAGGCCCGCCGCCTTCAGCTCGCCGAGGCGCAGCGGGAGGTCGTCGCGGCGCTGCCCGTCACCGGCCGGCCGGCCGCGCGGACGGCGTTGCGGCTGGCCGCCGCCCGGCTGCCGCTGCGGGGCGTGCCGAAACGGTCGTTTCTCCAGGCCTTCGACGTCGCCCGGGCCTGCGCCCGCCGGATCGGCGCGCTGCTCGCCGCGGACGGGCGGCTGGCGGACCCGGAGGAGGTCTTCCACCTGACCGTGGACGAACTCACCGGCGACCCTGCCGGCGGACACCACCGCGCTGGTGGCCCGCCGCCGGGAGCGCCGCGCCCAGTACCAGCAGGTGACCATTCCGGGTGAGTGGAAGGGGTCGCCACAGCCCTCCCTCGTCACGGCGGCGGACCCCGCGGCGGACCCGTCGGGGGAACGGGTGATCAGCGGGATCGGGGTGAGCAGCGGCGTGGTCGAGGGCGTCGCCCGGGTGGTGACCGACCCCGCCTTCGCCGACGTCGAACCCGACGAGATCCTGGTGGCCCCGACCACCGACCCGAGCTGGTCGTCGATCATGTTCATCTCCGCGGCTCTGGTGGTCGACATCGGCGGGGCGCTCAGCCACGCCGCCGTCGTGGCACGCGAGCTCGGTATCCCGTGCGTAGTGAACACCCGGGCCGGCACCCGCGTCGTGCGGACCGGCGACCGGGTACGGGTCGACGGCACCGCCGGCACGGTCGAGATCCTCTCGAGCGCGCACGGCGACACCGAAGGGTCAGCCGTTGAGGAAACACGGGCCGAAGGAGCGGCGGCCACCCGATGAGTACGGGCCGTCCGGCCGGGCGGGAACGTCGGCCCACCCGACACCACCCGGCCGGGCGGCCCATGACCACAGCAGATCGCCAGGAGAACCCCGCGGGCGCCCGTGCCCGCCCGCGGCCGCGCCCCGCTCCATGCTCCCCGGCCCCGTACGCGGGACGGGGCCCGTACGCAGGACGGCCCCGGCATGGCTTCCAGAGCATGCCGGGGCCGTCCGCGACACCCCATACCGGTTTACGCGCCAGCGCGCCGCATGTGCCGCACGCGCGATCCGGCGCGCGCCGCCCGGTCTGCCCTTCGGTGTGAGACAGCCGACCGGCCTACCGGTACCGCGGGGAACGTCGCGACGAACTCGACGTCGCCACGTCCCCGCCGCGTTCCCACCGGGCCTTCGCCGGAGGAGATCGTTCCTACCGGACGAGCTCGGCGGGTACGTCGATGTGGCGAGAACGCACGTACTCGCCGAAACCCTTCGCCTGCGGGTCGGGGCGGGTCGCCGAGGCGACCCCCTCCCCCAGCAGCCCGACGACGACGAAGTTGAGCGCACGCAGGTTCGCCAGCTCGTACCTGCGGATCTCCAGGCTGGCGGCCTCCGGTACCAGTTCGGCGAACTTCCGCGTGGTCAGCTCGGCGGCGAGCCAGGCGTAGGTGGCGTCGTCCCGGGCCCAGATACCCACGTTCGCGTTGCCGCCCTTGTCCCCGGAGCGGGCGCCGGCCAGACGCCCGAGCGGGACCCGCACCCGTTCGCCCGTGCCCACCGGCGGGGTGGTCGTCACGCCCACGGGCTCCTCCGCGGCGGCCGGGGGCTGCGGCGCCGACGGGCTGTGCTCGATGACGAACTCGGAGCCGTCGTCGAGCACGACCCGCTGGGTGACGACGTCCCGGGCGACGAGCGTGGGCCAGTAGACGCCGTACGCGCTCTCGCTGGTGGGTGGTGTCGTGGTGTGGAAGCCGGCATAACCCCCCAGCGGGAGGGCCATGGTCGCGTTCGAGAAGGACCGGCCGACACGCGCGGGATCACGGTCCTTGACCGTGACCTGCAGGTGCGCGGTCGCCAGCGCGTTGATCTCGGCGTTGTCGTGGTCGAAGCGCAGCAGCCGCACGTCGACGGCGTCGAAGGAGTCCTCGCCGCCGAGGATGTCGAACAGCTCCTGGCGGGCCCACGCGGCCTTCTCCTCGATGTCGAGGCCGGTGATGACCAGGGTCATCGTGTTGCGGTAGCCGCCGAGGTAGTTCACGGCGACCTTCAGCTTGTCCGACGGGGCGCTGCCGCGGGTGCCGCTGAGCAGCACCCGGTCCGGGCCCTCCTGCGTCAGCTCGGCGGTGTCGAAATGGGCGACGACGTCGGGGTTGGCGTACGCAGGGCCGGCGATCTCGTAGAGCAGCTGGGCCGTGACCGTGCCGACCGAGACCAGGCCGCCGGTGTCGGGGTGCTTGGTGATCACGCTGCTGCCGTCGGCGGCCACCTCCGCGATGGGGAATCCCGGGTAGCGCCGGTCGGTGACCTCCGACAGGAACCCGTAGTTGCCGCCGCAGGCCTGCGGGCCGCACTCGATCACGTGGCCCGCCGCGACCGCTCCGGCGAGCTGGTCCCAGTCGGTCCGTCCCCAGCGATGCCACCAGGCCGCGGGGCCGACCACGAGGGACGCGTCGGTCACCCGGGGCGTCACGACGATGTCGGCGCCCGCCTCCAGCGCGGCGGCGATGCCCCATCCGCCGAGATAGGCGTTGGCGGTCACCGGCTGCACGCCCAGCTCGGCGAGCTTGCGTCCGGTGTCGAGGTTGACGAACGGCTCGCCGGCCGCCTGCAGCTCGTCGATGCGGCCCACGAGATCGTCACCGGTGACGTAGGCGACGCGGGGGGAGAGCCCAAGGCCCGCGGCGAGCTTGGTCACCTGCTCGGCCAGGCCACGGGGGTTGAGGCCGCCGGCGTTAGCGACGATCTTGATGCCGCGTTCCAGGCTGGTGGCCAGCACCTGCTCAAGCTGGGTGAGGAAGGTGCGGGCGTACCCGGCCTCGGGGTCGCGACGCCGGGCCTTCCACAGGATCAGCATCGTCAGCTCGGCGAGGTAGTCGCCGGTCAGCACGTCGATCGGGCCACCGTCGACCATCTGCTTCGCGGCGTCGATACGGTCCCCGTAGAAACCCGAGCAGTTGGCGATGCGTACCGGACGCCGCTGTGCGGCCGGTGTGGTCACGTGCGGCACCATCCTTCCTGCGAGGCCGATGGGACGGCCGACGAGGGGGTTGCTGAGGGGATCGCTGTCACGGGTGCTGCCCACCGGGGGGACGCCCCGGGCCCGGCGGCCCGGCGAAGACCTGGGCGATCTCGAGGAAGCGGGCCGCGGTGGCCCCGGTGGCCCGCAGGCCGAGGTCCGCGTGGTGGCGACGCTGGGTGACGAGCAGGCAGAAGTCGAGCGCCGGGCCGGTGATGACGTCGGCCGCGTCCGGCGGCCCCCACTGCCACAGCGAGCCGTCGGGGGCGGTGAGGCTGATCCGGATCGGGCTGTCGGGCGGGGGCAGCTGCCGGACGACGAAGCTCCAGCGGACCGTCGCGACGCCGAGGTGCGCGATGTGGCGCAGCCGGGCGGTCGGCTCACGCCGCACCCCCAGGGCGTCGGCGACGTCCTGCCCGTGCGCCCAGGTCTCCATCAGCCGGGCGGTGGCGGAGCTCGGGGCGCTCATCGGCGGGCCGAACCAGGGCAGCTTCGTCCCGGGCTCGACCGCCCCCAGCGTGTCCAGCAGTGTGCCGCGCGCCTGCTCGAACCAGGTGAGCAGCTTGCTGCCCGAGCGGTCCCGGTACCACAGGGCGACGTGCGCGGCGAAGTCCTCACCGAGGCCGGTCAGCTTCTTCACCTCGATGTCGAAGCGGTCCGGGTCGGTCGCGGCGAGCGTTGTCACGTCGTCGAAGTACGCCAGATGGCTGACCTGGTCCTTGATGTCCCAGCCGGCGGCCGGTGTCGGCGTGAGCCAGTCGGGCTCGTCAAGGCCGCGCAGCGCAGCCGTCAGCTCCTCGGTCTCGGCTGCCAGGTCGGCCAGCAGCGGGCCGATGTCGGCGGCCATCAGCGTCCGCTCCAGACCGGCGTGCGCTTCTCCCGGAACGCCCGGTTGCGGGTGACCGGTGCCGTCATGACTGTTCACCGTCGGCGGCGAGCACGGCCAGGACATGGCCGCCGTCGACGGTCTGGCCCTGGCGTGCGTTGATCTCCACCACCACGCCGTCCTGGGGGGCGGTGACGGTGTGCTCCATCTTCATCGCCTCCAGGACCAGCACCACGTCACCGGTGGTGACGGTCGCGCCCTCCTCCACGACGACCCGCACGACCGTGCCCGGCATGGGGGCGACCAGCGAGCCCGGGGCGACGTTCGCGCCCGGTTCGACGAACCGTGGGACCTCCCGCGCCACGGTCGAGGCGCCGCGGCCGTCGAGGTGGAAGACGGCCCCGTCGCGGGTCACGTACACGGTCGCGCGGACACCGTCGACGGTGATGTCGACCAGGCCGGCGTCGATGCGGTGGACCAGCGCCTCCAGCGCGCGGCCGTCCACACTGGCCTCGACCCGGTTGCCGTACTGGCGGTAGCGGACCTCGATCGCCCTGCCAGCCACCTCCAGCACGGTGCGCTGGGCCTCGGTCGGGACGTTGCGCCACCCCGGCGGCAGCGTCGGCAGCACCGCGTTCGCCCGGCGCCGCGTGGCATCGGTGAGCGTGGCCGCCAGCAGATGGGTCGCCAGGACGTCGTCGGGCAGGGCCGGAGTGCTCAGCGCCACCGGGTCGTGCCGGTTGAGATACCCGGTGTCGATGGCGCCGGCGCGGAACTCCTCCTCGCGCAGGATGCCCACCAGCAGCTCACGGTTGGTGGTCACGCCGTCCACCCGGGTGCGGGCGAGGGCCCGGCCGAGGCGGCGGATGGCGTCCGCCCGGGTCGGGCCGTGCGCGATGACCTTGGCGAGCATCGGGTCGTAGTGCACGCCGATCACCGACCCGTCGGCGATCCCGCTGTCGACGCGGATCCCCGTCAGCGCCGGCACCTCGAAGTGGTGCACCGTCCCGGTCGCCGGCAGGAAGCCGGCCGGGACGTCCTCGGCGTACAGCCGGACCTCGATGGCGTGCCCGTTGATGCGCGCCTGGCGCAGCTCGTCGGGCAGGGGCGCGCCCTCGGCCACCAGCAGCTGGGCGCGGACGAGGTCGAGGCCGGTTATCTCCTCGGTGACCGGATGCTCGACCTGCAGCCGCGTGTTCACCTCGAGGAAGAAGAACTGCCCCTGCTGGTCGAGGACGAACTCCACCGTCCCGGCACCGACGTAGCCGATCGCGTTCGCGGCGGCGACCGCGGCCGAGCCGAGGCGCTCGCGCAGCTCGTCGTCGACGGCGACTGAGGGGGCCTCCTCGATGATCTTCTGGTAGCGGCGCTGGATGGAGCACTCCCGCTCGAACAGGTGCACCGCGTTGCCGTGCTGGTCGGCGAAGATCTGCACCTCGATGTGCCGGGGACGCTCGACGTAGTGCTCCAGGAACACCGTCGCGTTCCCGAACGCCGAGGCCGCCTCGCGCTGCGCGCCGGCGACCGCCTCCGCGAGCTCGTCGACCTGGCGGACGATGCGCATGCCGCGTCCGCCACCGCCGTAGGCGGCCTTGACCAGCAGCGGGAACGCCAGGTCCGCGGCGGCCTGGGAGAGCTGTCCGCCGTCGGCGAGCAGGTCGGCGTCGATGACCAGGCCGGGCAGGACGGGCACCCCGGCCTTGTCCATCAGTTCCTTCGCCCTGGTCTTCGACCCCATCGCGTCGATGGCGTCCGGGGGTGGCCCGACGAAGGTGATGCCGGCGTCGGCACAGGCCCGAGCGAAGTCGGCGTTCTCCGACAGGAAGCCGTAGCCGGGGTGGATCGCGTCGGCCCCGGTGCGCTGGGCGGCGGCGATCACCAGGTCGCCCCGCAGGTACGTCTCGGTCGGGGTCGCGCCGGGCAGCCGGACCGCCTCGTCGGCCTCGCGGGCGAACGGGGCGTCGGCGTCCGGGTCGGAGAAGACCGCGACCGTGGCGATGTCCAGCTCGTGGGCGGTGCGGATGATCCTCGAAGCGATCTCACCGCGGTTGGCAATCAGCAGCTTGGTGACCACAGCACTCACATCCTGAAGACGCCGTAGCCGCGGCGCCCCTCGATCGGGCCCGAATGAGCGGCGGACAGGGCGATACCGAGCACGGTGCGGGTGTCGCGGGGGTCGAGGACACCGTCGTCGTAGAGCTTGCCACTCATGAAGAACGAGTGTGACTCGGCGCTGATCTGACCTTCGATCTCCTCGCGGCGCCGGTCGTCGGCCTCCTGGTCGAACGGCCGGCCGGCCGCGGCCGCCGCGGCCTTGCCGACGATCGACAGCACGCCGGCGAGCTGGGCGGCGCCCATGACGGCGCACTTGGCGCCCACCCAGGCGAACATCAGCCGCGGGTCGTAGGCCCGACCGGACATGCCGTAGTTGCCGGCGCCGAACGAGGCGGCCATGTTGACGGTCAGATGCGGCACGCGGCTGTTGGTGACGGCATTGATCATCTTGGCGCCGTCCTTGATGATGCCGCCCTGCTCGTAGGCCGCGCCGACCATGTATCCGGTGGTGTTCTGCAGGAACACCACCGGCGTGTCGGCCTGGTTGGCCAGCAGGATGAACTCCGAGGCCTTCTTGGCCTCCTCGCTGAACAGCACGCCGTTGGCGTTGGCCAGCACCCCGACCGGGAAGCCGTGGATGGAGGCCCAGCCGGTCACGATGCTCGTGCCGTAGTCGGGCTTGTACTCACCGAAGCGAGAGCCGTCGACGACCCGGGCGAGCACCTCGCGTGGGTCGAAGGGAACACGGAAGTCCGACGGCGCGATCCCGAGCAGCTCGTCGGGATCGTAGAGGGGCGGGTCGGCCGGCAGGCTCGGGCCGGGGCCGAGCTTCCGCCAGTTGATCTCGGAGAGGATGCGCCGGCCGATGCGGATCGCGTCCTGCTCGTCGACGGCGAAGTGGTCGGCGAGCCCGGAGACCCGGGCGTGCATCGCGGCGCCGCCGAGGTCCTCGTCGTTCGACTCCTCGCCGGTGGCCATCTTCACCAGCGGGGGGCCGCCGAGGAACACCTTGGCCTGCTGGTCCACGAGCACGGTGTAGTCACACATACCCGGTACGTACGCACCGCCCGCGGTGGAGTTACCGAACACGAGCGCGATGGTGGGAATGCCCAGTGCCGAGAGCTCGGACAGGTCGTGGAAGATCTTCCCGGCCTGGACGAACAGGTCGGCCTGGTTCGGCAGGTCGGCACCACCGGACTCGACGAGGTTCACCACCGGCAGCCGGTTGCGCCGGGCGATCTCGAGCGCACGTAGCGTCTTCTTCAACGAGTAGGGGTTCATCGCGCCGCCACGCACGGTCGGATCATGCGCGAGGATCACGACCTCGACACCGGAGACCACTCCGATGCCGCTGACGACGCTTGCCCCGACAGCGAACTCACTCCCCCACGCGGCGAGCGTGGACAGCTCCAGGAACGGTGCGTCGCGGTCGAGCAACAGCTCGATCCGCTCACGTACCAGCAGCCGGCCCCTGTCGTGGTGCCGCTGCCGGTAGCGTTGTCCACCGCCTGCCCGCGCGAGATCCAACTGGTCGTCGAGCTCGGCCAGAAACTTCAACTGGGCCGCACGGTTGGTGCGGTACAGCTCCGAGGCTGTGTTGAGGCGGGACCGCAACGGGGTGCCTTCAACTGCCCTGGGGTGGGTGGCGACGATCGTCATGTACATCCCCTCAGTACGACCGAGGAAGGCCGAGGCTGTGCTGCGCGACGTAATTGAGAATCATTTCCCGGTTGACTGGCGCGATGCGCAGTGTCCGGGCCAGTCCCCACAGCGGCACCAGACCGTACTCGACGGACATGCCGTTGCCACCATGGGTCTGAATAGCCTGGTCCACGGCGGCGAGCGCGGCCTCCGCGGCGGCGTACTTCGCTATGTTCGACGGCTCGCCCGCGGGCAGGCCGTGGTCGTGTGTCCAGGCCGCCTTGTGGGTCATCAACGCGGCCAGGTCGGTTTCGATCTTTGCTTTCGCCAGCGGATGTGAAATCCCCTGGTAGGTACCGATCGGCTGGTCCCACACCTGCCGGTTGCGCGCGTAGTCGACGGCTTTGCCCAGCGCGTACCGGGCAATCCCCACGCACAGCGCGGCACCGGTGATCCGCTCCGGGTTCAGACCGTGGAAAACCTGCCGGAACCCGTCCCCCTCGTCGCCGACAAGCGCGTCGGAGGCGACCCGGGCGCTGTCGAAGAAGAGGGTGAACTGCCGCTCGGGAATCTGCGCGGCAACCGGCAGCGGGTGGGCGGTCAGACCGGGGGTGTCGGTCGGCACGACGAACAGCGACAGGCGCGCCCTGCCGCTGGCCTCGTCAGTGCCGGTACGGGCCACCACCAGGACGGCGGCGGCGTCGTCAAAACCGGAAATGTAGTACTTCTGGCCGGTGAGAAGCCAGTCGTCACCATCCCGGACGGCCCGTGTCGAGATCCGGTGGGTGTTCGAGCCCGCGTCGGGCTCGGTGATGGCGAAGACAATCTTGTGAGCACCGGAGGACAGGCCCGGCAGCCAGCGCTGCTTCTGGTCGGCGCTGCCGAAACGGGCGATCACCTCGCCGGAGATCGCCGACGAGACGAGCAGGAGCAGCAGCGGGCAGCCCGCCGCCGCGCTCTCCTCGGTGACGGCGGCGAGTTCGACGATGCCGCCGCCCCCGCCGCCATACTCCTCGGGGAGGTTCACGCCTATGAAGCCCGCTTCGGCAAGCGCCGCCCATATCTCACTGGTCGGCTTTCTGGCCTCCGAGCGCTCGGTGTAGTAGGCGCCACCAAACGGTTTGGAGATCGCCGCGACCGTCTCCCGCAGAGCCCGCAGCTCCGCGTCCTCACCGAAGTCCACACCGTCTCCAAGGATTGTTCATCAGCTCGTGAGCCAGGGGCAGCGCGGTCATATCCCCTGGGTCACGGACTCGTCGGCCGCTGTCACCCGCCAGCCTTCCCCGGGCAGCTGTTGTGACGGACACGAGCTTTCCCGGTAGCGCCGATAGTACGTGGACCGGGAGCGGCCGACCGCGGCACAGGCCGCCGTCACACCGATCTGGGGCACCAGTACGGCCATTGCGTCCGCTATCAGCCGTTCTGCTTCTGTGAGAAGGTCGGCACACCGACGTCGCTGGGCGCGCTCCTGGACAACGTCGCCAAGAGCGCGTGCAGTTTTCCCTGGACGTCGATCACGAGCCGGGCCTTCGCCAACTCCTTCTCCAACCGCCCGTTCTTCGCACGCAGTTCGGCCAGTTCGCTGTCCCGGGCGTCCGCCGGCGGCCGGCCGATCGGCCGGGACAGCTCCGCCAACGCGCCGGCGTCCCGGGCTCGGCGCCACACCGCGATATGCGCGGCGTAGAGCTGCTCCCGGCGCAGAATGGCGCCCTTCGCACCCGGTGTCGTCGCCGCCTCGTACTCCGCCAGGATCGCCAGTTTGTAATCGGCACTGAACGAGCGCTTACGCGCCCTCCCCTGCGCCTGCGGACCAGGCCGACCCACCCGGTCACCATCGGGCGGCCGGCCGTCATCGACTACGTCTGGCCTGATGCTCAGCCCCACGGACACCGACATCCACTCCCTTCCACCTGGCTGCGTTTCCCTCAAGGCTTCCGGCTGTGCGACACAAGCATCACACAGCCTTCAGCCGGCGTTTCCCCCGCGGCTTCCAACCGTGCGACACAAGGGCCGCACGGCTTTCAACCAGTACTCCTTGAGGGCCTCCGGCCGTGCGACACGAAAAACATGACGGACATTGATCCACCGTATGTGGCGGCGCAATATCCTGCCGTATGCACAACGACGCTGTCGCACGTACAACAGTCATTTCGGTGCCGGTCCCTCCCTATGCGTACGACGCGCCCGCGGCCGCCGCCCGCACCAGGGAGTCCGGCGGGGTGAACCGTTCGCCGTAACGCTCGGCCAGCTCGTTCGCCCGCGCCACGAATCCGGCTGTTCCGCCCTTGTACTGGTCGATGTACTGGAACACTCCACCGGTCCACGAGGGGAAACCGATGCCGAACAACGAGCCGATGTTGGCATCGGGTATCGAGGTGATGACCCCCTCGTCCCGCGCGCGGACGGCCTCCAGCGTCTCGGCGAACAGCAGCCGCTCCTTGAGATCCTCGAACGGGATCGTGCGGCCCGGTACCCGGAACGCCTCATGAAGGCCCGGCCACAGTCCCTGCCGGCCGCCGGAGTCGTCGTATTCGTAGAAACCGGCGCCGCCGGAACGGCCCGGCCGCCCGAACTCGTCGATCAGCCGGTCGATGACCGCCTCCGCCGCGTGCTCCTTCCAGACCCCGCCGGCGGCCTCGACCGCGGCCCTGGCCTCCTGGCGGATCTTCCTCGGCAGGGTCAGCGTGAGCTCGTCGATGAGCTGCAGCGCGCCGGCGGGATAGCCGGCCTGCAACGCGGCCTGCTCGATGCTGGCGGGAGCGATGCCGTCACCGACGGCCGCGACCGCCTCGTTGAGGAAGGCGATGATGACCCGACTGGTGAAGAACCCGCGGCTGTCGTTGACGACGATGGGCGTCTTGCGGATCTGCTGCACGAAGTCGAAGACCCTGGCCAGGGTGCGCTCCGAGGTGCGCTCACCCTTGATGATCTCGACCAGGGCCATCCGGTCGACCGGTGAGAAGAAGTGGATGCCGATGAAGTCCTCCGGCCGCTGGACCCCCTGCGCCAGCAGGGTGATCGGCAGGGTCGAGGTGTTCGACCCGAGCACCGCGTCCGGATCGACGATCTCCTCGATCTCGCCGAAGACCTTGTGCTTGAGCTCGACGCTCTCGAAGACCGCCTCGACGACGAAGTCGACCCCGGCGAAGTCGGCCGGATCCTCCGTCGGCAGGATTCGGCCGAGTATCGCGTCCGCCTCTGCCTGCGGCGTCTTCCCCTTGGCCACCGCCCTGGAGAGGGTCTTCTCGACACCGGCCTTGCCACGCTCGGCGGCGGCGAGGCTGACGTCCTTCAGGACCACCTCGATCCCGACCTTCGCCGCCGCGTAGGCGATACCCGCGCCCATCATCCCGGCCCCGAGAACACCGACCTTGCGCGCCTGGAAGCGGTCGAACCCGGCCGGCCGGCTACCACCGGCCTTGATGTGCTGGGTGTCGAAGAAGAACGCCTGGATCAGGTTCTTGGCCACCTGGCCGGTGGCCAGGTGGATCAGGTACCGGGTCTCGATCAGCGACGCCGTGTCGGCGTCGACCTGCGCGCCCTCCACGGCGGCGGCGACGATGGCCCGCGGCGCCTGAAGTGGCGAGCCGCCGAGCTGGGCACGCAGCTTGGCTGTCAGGCTGGGCAGGACCGGCGCCAGCGACGGGGAGTCCGGTGCCCCGCCGGGTATCTGGAAGCCCTTGACGTCCCACGGCTGGCGCGCCTCGGGGTTCTTCTGGATCCACTCCTTGGCCCGGGGGACCAGCTCGGGGATGGTCGCCACGATCTCGTCGACCAGCCCGACCTCGACCGCGTCGGCCGGGCTGAACCGGGTGCCGGGCAGCAGCACCTTGTTCAGGGCGTCGACGACGCCGAGGATGCGCACGGTCCGCACCACCCCGCCGCAGCCGGGCAGCAGCCCGAGCCCGACCTCCGGCAGACCGATCTGGTTGCCCGGGACGTCGGCGGCGATCCGGTGGTGGGTGGCCAGCCCGAGCTCGAGACCGCCGCCGAGGGCGGCGCCGTTGAAGGCGGCCACGACCGGCCGGTCGTAGGTCTCCAGGGCGCGCAGCAGCCCCTTGATCCGGTTGAGGTGCGCGGTGAACTCCGCGGCGTCCTCCTTGCGCAGCGCCCTGAGCTCGTTGAGGTTGCCGCCGGCGAAGAAGGTCTTCTTCGCGGACGTGAGAACGACCCCGGTGATCGTCTCCTTCTCCCGCTCGAGCCTGTCGACGGCTGCCTGCAACGACTCGACGAAGTCCCGGTTGAGGGTGTTCGCCGAAGCCTGCGGGTCATCCAGGGTCAACACGACAACGCCGTCGGGGTCGTGCGCCCATTGGATGGTTTCTGTGTACGCCATAGTCGGTCCACCCGTATCCGTCGACATGTTCACACGCGCTCGATGATCGTGGCCACGCCCATACCACCGCCGATGCACAGCGTGATGAGCCCCCGACGCTGCTCCCTGCGCTCGAGTTCGTCGAGCACGGTGGAGACCAGCATCCCGCCGGTGGCACCGAGCGGGTGCCCCATCGCGATCGCCCCGCCGTTGACGTTCACGTTCTCTTCGGGGATCTTCAGATCCCCGATCCACTTGAGTACCACCGACGCGAACGCCTCGTTGAGCTCGAAGATGTCGATGTCGTCCAGGGTCAGCCCGGCGGTGGCGAGCACCTTCTCCGTCGCCGGCTTCGGCCCGGTCAGCATGATGGTCGGGTCGGCCCCGCTGATCGCCGTGGCGACAACCCTGCCGCGCGGTGTCAGGCCGAGTTCCCTGCCCGCCTGCTCCCCACCGATGAGCAGCAGCGACGCGCCGTCGACGATGCCCGAGGAGTTCCCCCCGGTGTGGACATGGTTGATCTTCTCGACCTCGTGGTACTTCTGCAGCGCGACGGCGTCGAACCCGCCCGAGCGGCCGAGACCTTCGAAGGACGGCTTCAGCCCGCCGAGGGACTCCACTGTCGAGCCGGGCCGGCGGTGCTCGTCGTGCTCCAGGATCACGACCCCGTTGACGTCCCTGACCGGTACCACCGAACGTGCGAAGTAGCCGTTGCGCCAGGCCGCGTCCGCGCGGTCCTGCGAACGCACGGCGTACGCGTCCACGTCCTCGCGGCTGAAGCCCTCGATCGTGGCGATGAGGTCGGCGCCGATGCCCTGCGGGACGAAGTAGTGGTCATAGGTCGTGACCGGGTCGTTGAACAGCGGTCCGCCGTCGGAGAGTATCCCCACCCGCGACATCGACTCGACGCCGCCGGCGAAGACCAGCCGGTCCCACCCCGAGCGCACCTTCTGGGCCGCGATGTTGGTCGCTTCCAGGCCCGAGGCGCAGAAACGGTTGACCTGTATTCCGCCCACCGTGTCGGGCAGGCCGGCCGCGATCGCCGCCGCCTTCGCGATGTCACCGCCCTGGTCCCCGATCGGGGAGACAACTCCCAGGACCACGTCATCGACGTATGCCGGATCCAGTTGCGGAAGCCGCTGTTTCACCTCGTCTATGAGGCCCACCACGAGGTCCAGCGGCTTCGTGCCATGCAGCGCCCCTTTCTTTCCCTTTCCTCGAGGGGTCCGAACCGCCTCGTAGATGTACGCCTCGGCTGACACGATCAGGTTCCCTTTCTGGGATGTCGCCGACACCGGCGACGGCAGTCGTTCATACCCGGCTCACGCCGGATGGACGCGCCGTCGGCATCGGCGCGCGGTGCCGACAGGGTGTCGGCACCGCGCTGTTTCCTTCAGGCCCGTCACTTATGCGGGCGGCGTCCCCAGTACCAGGGCGAACGCCGCCCGGTTCTCCAGTCCGCCGCTGCGGTCGACCGCGATGTACTTCTGCTCGGTGTAGGCGTCGAGCGCGTTCGGGCCACCCTCGCGCCCCAGGCCGCTCTGCTTGTAGCCGCCGAACGGGTAGGCCGGGTTGATCACGTGCCAGTCGTTGACGTAGACCATGCCGGCGTCCAGCTGCCGGGCCACGTCCAGCGCCCGGGACTCGTCACGTCCCCACACCCCGGCCGACAGGCCGTAGTTCGTGTCGTTGGCAATCTTGATCGCCTCGTCCACGGAGTCGTAGGTCAGCACGGTCAGCACCGGGCCGAAGACCTCTTCCCGGGCGATGCGCTGGTCGTTGGTGACGTCCGTGACGATGGTCGGCTCCACCCAGTTCCCGGTGGCGAACTCCGGCCCCTGCGGCACCCCGCCGCCGAGCGCGATGGTGGCGCCGTCCGCCCGGGCGGACTCGATGTAGCCCAGGATGCGGTCCCGCTGCCCGGAGCTGATCACCGGGCCGACGTCGGTGGCGAGGTCCAGCGGGTTGCCGAGCTTGAGGGTCTTCGCCCGCTCCACCAGCCTGGTGAGGAACTCCTCCTTCAGGCTGTTCGGCACCAGCAGCCTGGTTCCCGCCTCGCAGGCCTGCCCGTTGTTGGCCAGGGCCGCGAACAGCGCTCCGTCGACGGCCAGTGGCACGTCCGCGTCGTCGAGGACGACGTTCGGCCCCTTGCCGCCGAGCTCGAGGGTGACCCGCTTGACCGTGTCGGCGGACTTGCTCAGGATGCTCTTGCCCACCTCGGTCGACCCGGTGAAGGCCACCTTGCGGACGTCCGGGTGGCCGCTGAGGTGGGCGCCCACCGGGTCGCCGTCACCGGTGACGAGGTTCAGCACGCCCTTGGGCAGACCGGCGGCCTCGAACTCCTTGGCCAGCTCGAGCGCGACCAGCGGCGAGTGCTCGTCGGGCTTGAGCACGACGGTGTTGCCCGCGGCCAGCGCCGGGCCGACCTTCCAGACGATGACCAGCAGCGGGATGTTCCACGGCACGATCGCGGCCACCACGCCCAGCGGCTCGCGGCGCAGCACACCCACGGCCGGGATCGGCCCGATCTCGGGCCCGTTCTTCTCGAACTCGTAGGTCGTCGCGAGGTCGGCGATGTAACGCAGCTGGGCGATGGACAGGCCAAGGTGCAGGGCCCCGGTGACGCGGATCGTCGCGCCGTTCTCCCGGGTCTGCAGGGCCGCCAACTCCTGCAGCCGCTTCTCCAGGCGGTCCGCGACCGCGTGCAGCACCGCGGCACGCTCCTGCGGCGGGGTACGCCGCCACTGCCCCGCCTCGTGCGCGGCCTTGGCGGCGGCAACCGCCCGGTCCACGTCGGCGGTCCCGCCCTTGGCGACCGTTGCCACCAGCTCGTCCGTCGCGGGACTGCGAATCTCGTACTTCTCGGCGGAGTCGACCCATTCTCCGTCGATGAACAACCCGTAATGCGGTACGGACACCTTGTCCTCCTTTGGACGCGGATGGCTTGTGATGCCGGCCAGCCAGGCTAGTCCAGCGACCGGATACGCCGATACTTGCTCCGGTAGTAGAGGAGCGGATCGCGCTCCCCGGGGGTCTGGAGGGACTCCACGTGACAGGTGACGATGTGGTGGTCGCCCCCGTCGTAGACCGTGGCTATCCGGGCGCCGATGTGGGCGACGGCGCTGTCCAGCGCCGGCGCGCCGTTGGGCAGCAGCGTCCAGCCGACGCCGGCGAACTTGTCCGCGCCGCTGCGCGCGAACCCGTTGCTGACCTCGTCCTGCCCCTCGCTCAGGATGTTGATGCACAGGCTGTCCGCCGCCGCCACCGAAGGCCACGACGTGGACGACTTGGCCGGGCAGAACAGCACCAGCGGCGGCTGCAGGGACAGCGACGTGAACGACTGGCAGGTCAGGCCGGCCGGCCTGTCCCCGACTATCGCCGTCACGACGACGACCCCGCTCGCGAAACGCGAAAGGACGTCGCGAAAATGGGCGGGGTCCACCACGGAAGTCTCCGGGCCGGGATGGCCGGTACTGCTTTGAGCACTCATCGTCATTCCCATGGCTTGGGGGTTCTTCCTCGTCTCGCGCCGATCGGTCTGGTGTTCACCCTGATCAGACGGCCAGGGTGAACACCGGCCGAGGGGCGGCGGAGCTATCCGATCTGACGGGTCCGGCCGGCCCAGTAGGGCGCGCGAATCGTTTTCTTGTCGACCTTCCCGGCCGGGTTGACCGGCAGCTGGTCGGTGAATTCTATCGACTTGGGCGCGGGCACACTGCCCAGCTCGCGCTTGACGTGGTTTATCAGCTCGCTCTCGTCGACCTGCTGCCCGGACCGGGCGACCACGACGGCGTGTACGGCCTCGCCCCACTTCGGGTGCGGAATGCCGAAAACAGCCGCCTGGGCGACCGCCGGGTGGGTCAGCAGCACGTCCTCCACCTGCCGTGGGAAGACGTTGAACCCACCGCTGACCACCAGGTCCTTCTTGCGGTCGACGATGTAGAGGAAGCCGTCCTCGTCGAGGTGACCGATGTCCCCGGTGTGTACCCAGCCGTCGCGCAGCGCCTCCGCGTTACGCGAGGCGTCGACGTAGGTGAGCATCTGGCCGAGCTGCTTGGAGGTGACCTCGCCGACCTCGCCGACGGGCAGCGGGCGGTCGTCGTCGTCCTGGATGGTCACCGACACGTACGGCAGGGGCCGACCGGCCGACGCCAGCCGCTTGATGTCCTTCTCGGTGTCCACCCGGTGGTCCTGCTTGCGCAGGCTGGAGACGTACCCCGGTTCGGTGCCGGCATAGGCCTGGATGAAGATCGGGCCGAACACGTCGAGTGCCTCACGCAGACGCTCCGGAGCGATCGGGGCACCCGCGTAGACGATGGTGTTGAGCGACGAGAGGTCGAACTTCTTCCGGTCCGGGTGGTCGAGCAGCAGATAGATGATCGTCGGGACCAGGGCCGTGGCCGTCACCTTCTCCTTCTCGATCTTCTCGAGGAGGGTGTTGACGTCCAGTCCCGGCAGCATCACGTTCGTGCCGCCGCGCAGGAAGGTCGGCAGCACGAAGATCTGGGTGAAGTGGGTCAGCGGGGCGCCGTGGGCGAAGATCTCACCAGGCCTGATGTCACCGATCTCCAGACCGGCGGTGATGCTGTAGTGCGCCCAGGTGAAATGAGAGTTGATCACACCTTTCGGCTCGCCGGTGCTGCCGGAGGTGAACAGCACGTACGCCTCGTCGTGCTCGTCGATGTCCACCGAGGGGGCCGTGTCCGACTGCGACTCGAAGTGCTTCGCATAGTCGACGACACCGGCGACGGTGGTCTCCGCGGGCCCGCGCCCGTCGTCGAGCCGGATGACGTGGCGCAGGTTGGGCAGCCCGGCCACCACCTCGGCGACGGTCGAGTCGAACTGCGCGTGGTAGATGAGCGTGGTCGCCTCGGCCTGCTTGAGGTTGCTGCGGTGGCCGGACGCGGAGGCCCGAGTCGGCAGCTGCACCAGCACCGCGCCGGCCTTCCAGATGCCGTGCTGGGACGGGATGAACTCCAGGACGTTGGGCAGCAGCAGGCCGACCCGCTCCCCCTTGGCGACCCCTAACGCGATGAGCCCGTTCGCAACCCGGTTGGCCCATTGCCGCGTCTGCCGGTATGTCAGCCGACGATCACCGTCAATGATCGCCGTTGAATCGGCGTAGTACAGGGTGACCCGATCGAAAACCGTTGGCAGCGTGCCCCACATGCGTGCTCTACCTCCACCTTCTGGAAATACCGTTCGCTGCCGCCGGTAGCAGCAGGTCCTGGGCCTGCTGGTATTCGCGGGCAAGCCGCTCCGCCAGCTTCGGAATGTCGAGAACCTCGTCGATGCCGGACACCGAGTGGCCAGCCGCCCAGACGTTCTGCTGGGCGAGCAGCCGGTCCTGGGCGAAGCCGGGAGAAGCGTCGCCGGCCCCCCCTGCGGGCGGGGTCGGCGTGATGTCCTGGGCTTCGAGCCAGCTTCTGAGTACGTTCGCTGGTAGGCCGCTGACCTGCACCGATGCGGCGATGTCGTCGAGAGTGGCCGCGACGACGGCCTGCCGGTACGCGTCGGAGGCCAGGCTTTCGGTGGTGGCGATGAAGCGGGTGCCGAGATAGGCCAGGTCGGCACCGGCGGCGCGGGCGGCCAACACGCCGTAACCGTCGCTGATGCCGCCGGCCAGGACCAGGATCCCGTCGTAGTCGTCCCGCAGGGCCCGTACGAAGGAGAGCGGGTTGGCCCACCCGGTCTGTCCGCCGGCGCCGGCGGACAGCAGCACCAGGCCGTCCACCCCGGCCTCGATCGCCTTGTGGGCGTGGCGTATGCTCGCCACGTCCGCCAGTACCAGGATGCCGGCGTCGTGCAGCGGCCCGACCACCGCCGCGGGAGAACCTACGCTGGTGATGACGATTTCCAGACGATGCCGCAGCAGGCTGTCCAGGTCGCTGGCGAGCCGCGTGTTGGACCGGTGCACGACGAGGTTGGCGCCCACCGGGGCGGCCTGCGCGGACCCGGCGGGCCCTGTCGCCGCGGTAATGCGCGACAGCCATTCCTCCAGTTCGTCGGCACTTTTCGCGTTATGGGTGGGAAAAGTGCCGATGATGCCGTTCACGGCGGCGGCGATCACGAGATCGGGGCCTGACACGTCGGTCATCGGCGCCGCCACCGCCGGCAGCCTCAGCCGTTGGTGCCATGCATGCGGTAATGTCACCGGTACCTCCACGATCGGCGGAGTGGTGTCACCTTCGGTCCGCCTGTTCAGACCGACGAACCGGGGTCGGCATCCTTCTCCCAGGAGTGCGGGGTGGGGACCGGCGGCCCGATCCGCTGAAATACCGGGGCGTCGTTCCAGGTGGCCGGCTCACGGTCAATTCTGCCGTCGGCGTCGGCCAACCGCCAGGTTTGGTCCCGAACGGAAAGACTTTCGTCGCCGGTTGACGGGTCCTGGTATCCGGCAGGGTGCTCGCCACTTTGGTGCCACAGGACGGTTACGGAACGCGACCCGCCTCCCCCGGTGGTCGTGACCGCCTCAAGTACCTCGAAACGAGGAGCTTCCGAGTCGCTGTCGGTGTACAGCGAGATCGCCACATCGGTGTCACTCGTGATCCCCTGCGCCCAGTGTTCGGCGTGTTCGGTGACTCGGCTCATCGACGCGCTCCGTTCCGATCCCGGTTGGCCCGACCAGGGTCAGGCGACGGTCACACCCACGAGCGACGGTCCGGCGGAGCCGCGGTGGGTCGGCTCCGCCGGACCGACGGGTATGATCAAGCTTTTCCTGCGTACCCGCGGTCCCGGAAAATCCGGGAAAGCTCAAGAAAGACACCGCCGGCCCGATCGGCGGGTAGGTGTCCCAACGGTAGAACCAGTTCACGGCCGGCGCCTCATCCCCCAGGGGTAAAGACGGTGCTCCTTCGGGTGAACCGGTGCTCCTTCGCGTGAACCAGCAGGCCGGCGGCGGCGCACACCGCCACGATAGCCTGATCGCGGACGATCATCCGCTGGTCGGCGATGGCCAGCTTACCGTGCCCGGGTAATGACGGAAGGGCCGATAATGACGGAGGCCGGGCAGCCGTGGTCGCGGACCGCACCCGGCCCGGGGCGGCGCGCGCGTGACCGGCTCCCGAATCCCCCGGGGAGGAGGCGGTTCCCGGCGGGTGTCACCCCGTTGAAGGGCAGAATCTCTCCCGCAGGGAGATTCCGGCCGGCGGCGGCGCGATTACGCTCGCAACGGCTTCGCAAGCACATGGTCGTCGATGGTTGGGAGTGAGTTGCGGTATGGGGAAGCACGACGCGGAAATAACCCCGGCCGAACAAGCCGAGGTGATACAGATAGCCCGTTCGGTGGCGAAGCACTTTGCCGAGGCCGGAGCACGGGCTGATGCCGAGAACCGCTTTCCGACCGAGCTCGTGCCGATCTACAAGGAGAGCGGCCTGCCCGCTCTGGCCGTCCCGAAGAAGTACGGCGGCCTCGGCGCCGACATCTGGACCACCACCTTGGTGTCCAGGGAGCTCGCCAAGGGCGACCCGGCCATCGCGCTGGCGTTCAACATGCACCAGACCATGATCGGCATCTTCCGTGGCCTGCTGAACGAGGAGACCCGGCAGCGGGTCTTCGCCGAGGTCGTCAACGAGCGCAAGATCGTCTGTGGGCCCTTCAGCGAGGACCGGGCCGGGCTGACCGGTCTCGCCGACACCGTGGCGGTCCCCGACGGTGAGGGCGGCTGGCACGTCAGTGGCAAGAAGACCTGGGCCACCCTCTGCCTGGGGGCCGACATCGTCGCCTTCAACGCCACCGTCACCGACCCGTCCGGGGAACTGCCCGAGGACTTCCAGGAGCACGCGTCCCGCGAGTCCGTCTTCGTCATCCCGATCGACAGCCCCGGGGTCAGCATCGTCGAGACCTGGGACACCCTGGGGATGCGCGCGACCGGCACCCACACCCTCGTCTTCGACAAGGTCCACGTGCCGGCCTCGGCGTACGGCGGCAACTTCCGCAACGGCCTCTTCGGCGAGTTCGAGTGGGCGTCGCTGAGCTTCTCCGGTGTCTACCTTGGCCTCGCGGAGAAGGCCTACACCGAGACCCGGGAGATCCTCAAGAAGAAGTCCCTCGGCGCGACGCAGGAGGGCAAGGACGTCGCCCTGAAGGGGATCGGCTACATCCAGTACGGGCTTGGCAAGATTCTGCTGGAGACGGAGACGGCGGCCCGGGCGCTGGAGACGACCGCCCGGATCCTCATCGAGGGCCGTGACGCCGAGTGGAACCCGATCGCGCGGGCGGCGTTCGTCGACGTCACCAAGGTCGCCGCGACCGAGACTGCGATCAAGGTGACGGACGCCGCGCTCCGCCTGGTCGGCGGCTCGGCCTTCCGGCGCGGGCACGTCCTGGAGCGGCTCTACCGGGACGCCCGTGGCGGACCGTTCCACCCGCTGACCACCGACCAGGCCTACGACCTGCTCGGCCGGTCCGAACTCGGTCTGCTCGGCTGACCACCGACCAGGTCCTCGGCCTGCTTCGCGCTCCGTAGCCGCTGCTCGCGTTGCCGCCGGCGAACAGGATGCCGGCGGCAACGCGAGAGTGGGCGTCACTGGCGACACCAGCCACGATGCCCTACCTGCGGGGACCGCGGCCACCGCGGCCGCGGTCCCCATCGAGGAGCGGGGTTCCCTGTCGGGGGCTGTGGTTCCAGGTGCTAGAAAAACCAATACGCATTGTAACTTTTTGTTACGTTGCATATTGGCTTTTCGGCTGTGACCAGTTTTCAGGCCTCGATCTCACGCATGGTCATCCCCAGGGAGCCCGCGATCGCCTGGGAGCGGTTCACCGCGCCGAGCTTGCGCAGGATGTGCTTCACATGCGACTTCACGGTCTCCTCGGCGATGACCAGGGTTTCCGCGATGACGCTGTTCGTGGCACCCGCCACCATCAGCTCCAGAACCTCCGACTCCCGCGCGGTGAGATCCCCGCCGGTGTGCGCGGTGGCGACCGGGGCGGGCCGCGCGCCGTCGCCGGGCATGGCTCCGATACCCGCGTACCGGGAGAGATCGATGCCCGCGTCGCAGAAGTCGTTCATCATCTCCACTGCCGACGACAGGATCTCCCGTACGTGGTTGCGCTGGGTACGCAGGCGTTCGGCCAGCACGGCTCGTTCGTAGATGTGGCTGAAGCCGTCCGCGAACATCCAGAGAACGTCCCGGTCGACCTCGTCCACCCGGCGCGAGGACGGATGGTGATCCGCGTGCAGGAAACCCACGACCTCCGTCCCGCGCATCACCGGGGCGACGACGTAGGACTTGGAACGCCCGGACTCCACGATGATCGGCCGGTGGACGGGCGCGTTCGCGGTGTCGTACACGACCGCGGGCCGGCAGTCGGTCAGCAGCCTGGTCTCGGGCGTCATGCCCTCCAACGGGATCGGCCGGTCGACCCAGCGCACGAACCATGACTCGAACTCGTCACTGTTGCTGAAATAGGCAATCCACGGATGCCAGGCGCTGTCCTCCACCCGGGAGAGCACCGCGCGCCCGAACCCGCACCGGTGGACGAGCTCCTCGCACACCTGGTCGAGCAGGTCGGCCGAGCTCGGCAGCGTCCGCAGGCGCTGCAGCCCCGCGGCGCAGTCGGCGAACCGCCGGGTGCACAGGTTCAGGTCGTGCTGGTAGAGGTCGAACGAGAGTTCCTGGAGATCCAGGATGAGATGGCACAGCTGCAGGCTGGTGTCGCCGTCCGCGGCGGTGATGCCGTCGGTGCCGGCGGTGGCCCGCAGCTGGTCGATGCAGCGCCCGGCCAGGGTCGAGACGACCTCGGCCGACGTCGCCAGATCGTCGGGGATGACGGATGCTGTCGGCTCCGTGTGGAGGGCGGCCCGGACCTCGTCGTGCATGAGGTCGATGCGGGTCGCGAGATCGCGTTGGCGGCGTCGCCATCCTCGGGCGCCGGCGGGCGCCGGGAACATGCCGGGCTTCCGGTCCGGGTCGGCGGTCATAAGGCACGGTCCTGACTGCGCGCAAGGTACAGGTACCGGGCGATCGCCTCGGCGCGGTTCGACGCGTGCAGCTTGCGCAGGATGTGTTTCACGTGTGATTTCACCGTGGTTTCGGAAACGGTCAGACGATCGGCGATCTGTGCGTTGGTCGCCCCGCTGGCCAACAGGGCGAGCACCTCCCGCTCCCGTGGGGTCAGTCCGTCCGGGAGACGAGGTGCGGAGGCCGCGAGCATGCCCGGTAGTGACACCGGCGGCTTGGATTCGGCCGCCGGGGTGCTCTGCCGCACGAGCCGGACCGGAGCGGCGCTGAGTCCTTCGGTCATCATCCGGGCAGTGCAGAACGCCTTCGCGATCCGTTCCCGCTGCAGGGCGAGGCGTTCGAGCAGCACCGTGCGCTCAAGAATCAGGCCGAAGCCGTCGGCGAAGATCTGGATACGCTCCCGGTCGTAACCGGTGAGGCGGCGCCCGGAGGAATAGGCGTCCGCGTGCAGGTAGCCGACGACCGAACCATTCGCCAGGATCGGTGCGACCACATACTCCCGGGTCTGGGACACCTCGACCAACGGGCGGAAGAGCCGGGGCTCGGACTGCGCGTGCTGGATCAGCGCGGGTACCCTGCGCCGGACGAGTTCGGCTTCCGGCATGGCGGAGGTCAACGGAATCCGCAGGTCCTGGATGAAGTCCCGGAACGCCACGTTGACCGCGCTGTCGGCGTCGGCCCCGACGTGCAGCCCGGCGGGCAGCCAGGTCGAGCCGCGCAGGCTGGAAATCATCGCCCGGTCGAATCCACCGGCCGCGCACAGGGCTGCCGGCGCGGACGCGATGGCCTCCGCGGAAGTCGTGGCCCGGCGTATCCGGGCGAGTTCCTCCCGGATGCGGCTCAGCACCCGGAACGGCATACCGAACATGTGTTCGCGCAGATCGTTCTGCACGGCGCTGAGCTCGGCGAGCAGCGCGCCGGCCCGGGCCGCTTCCCCGCCCCGGACCTCCGCGTCGATGGATTCACCTTCGATCCGCTCGAGTCTCGCGGTGAGCGCCGCGGCCGAACGGCTGCCAGGTTCGACCGGAGCCGCGTCCACCGCCGTGTGTAATGCCGTGACCAGCTTCTTCTGGCGAATCTGAAGATCCGCCTGGGCTAACGCAGTGGTGGAATATGGTGACGCCACTGTCCCTTGTCCTCCACGTCCGAAGTGGACCGATCGCGACGACGGCGCGGCCCCCAGGGCCCAGCGCCCCTCGCGGGGGCCGGACAACAGCTCCAGAGACCGGATCTATGTGTTGCCACATTTACTTCGGGACAGAACGTAGGTGATTCAGGTCACTTCGTCAAGGCTTCTCCGGATACGATTCTCGGGTCGACCTCGGAGCACCGGCCCGTCGCCACGGCCGCCCGCCCGCGACGGAGGCCGGCGGCCACCGTCGACACAGTGTTAACTGTGCAGGATATGAGCAGCTACCAAACGAAGTTTTTCTGTTACTTTTGGTTGGCTTCGCAGGTGAGCGGTGCGCGCTACGTCGTTGACCACCATCAACACGGCGTGGATGCGGAAAAGCGCCGCGGTCCGGTCCAGATCCGGGCGCGTGGCCGCCATCAGGGACACCCATTCCGCAACGTAGTCGTGCTGCGCCTTACGAATTCTGTGACGGTTCCAATACGGAAGGTTCATCACCTCGGCGACCAGCACGTTGACCAGATCGGTGTGCGCCATCGCGAAGTCGATGTAGGCGGCCACCACGTTCTCCAGGCCGGCCTGCGGGGTCGTGGCGGCCGCCAGCGCCCGAGCGATGCCCAGCTGCAGGGACTCGGCCGCACGCGCGACGATCGCCATCAGCAGGTCGGCCTTGGTGGTGAAGTGCCGGTAGACGCCGGCGCTGGTCACCCCGACCTCGGCACCGACCTCCTCCATGGTCACCGTCTGGTAACCACGGATGCTGAACAACCGGGCCGCCGCCACCAGCAGCGCCTCCCGCCGCCCCTGCGGTGACAGCCCGGCCTCGGTGGTGACCGGCTCCGGAGCCGGCTGCCCGGACACACCGGCGATGTCAACGGTGCACACCGACAGGGCCATCCTGCGCAGCAGGGCGACCATCGTCTCCGGGGCGGCCGGGACCCCGTGGTAGGAGGGGCTGGTGAGCACGGCGAGCGCGCACCATGCCAGCAGTTCCGCGTCGTCCCGGCTCAGCCCGTCACGCACGTCGTTCAGGGCGACGACGAAGCCCGCCAGGAAGGCGAAGAACCTCTCCCGCATCCGCTGCCGCTGCTCGTCGTTGAGATGGCGGCTCTCCCGGCTCCACAGCACCCCGAGGTCGCGTCGCCGGCCCGCGGTCTCGGCCAGGTCCTGCACCATGGCTGTGAGCTGGCCATCGTGATGCCGGTCGACGACGGACGCCGCCAGGTCGAAGCTGTCGGTCAGCGCGCACACCAGCAACTCCTCCTTGCTGCGGAAGTGCCGGTAGAGCGCGCCGGCGGTGATCCCGACCGCGCCGGCGATGTCCTCGGTGCCCACGTTGTGATAACCGAAACGATAGAACAGTTCACTGGCAGCAGTGATGATCTGAGCTCTGCGGTTGCGTGGACGCGGAGTTCTCGCGATCGTCCCTCTACCGCCATGCTCACTCACTGTCCGCCCCCACCATGCCGTCTCACGCGGATACCGGTCCTACTCAAACTTCCCCACCACCGACGGCAGCTGACGGCACGATCCGACGGCAACGCCCCCAGCCAGACGTCCAGCCCGCGTCCGGGGAGCGCCGTGTGCCGCTTCGCGCACCGCCTCGCGCATCGCCGGACGAGGTGGAGTTGTTGACCCATTAAGTTACTCCTGATTTACTTCTCGCCATCGGAGCCAATTCTCCACGATCGGCCGCCCGTCGGCCCTGCCCTGATCGCGACGGCGCCCCTCACCCCGTCCGCCGAGACGCCGGTCGACCTCTCACGGCCAGGCAGGCCGACCGGGAGAAGAAAATGATCTTCGCTGGTACCCGCGACCGGCCGGCCCGTCGGTGGACAGCCGGGCCGTCAGGGCACGGCAGTCGATCCGGGCGGAGCGCGTCGACCCCGTAGCAGGTCTGAAACTGTCGTCGTGACGATCAGGAGGAGCTGACAGTGCTGGTTGACGGATTCATTGGTGGCGGATCCTCGGACGGGACCAGCGGCGCGGATATCGCTGGCATCTCGGCCCAGGTCGCGGCGGCCGAACGGATCGGATACGACGGGGTGTGGGCGACCGAGGTCGGCCGCGACCCTTTTTTACCATTGCTGCTGGCCGCGGACCGCTCACCGCGGCTACAAATCGGTACCGCCATAGCCGTGGCATTCGCCCGCAACCCGATGACCATGGCGTCGACAGCGAACGACCTCCAGACATTCAGTTCCGGCCGGTTCGTGCTGGGGCTTGGCTCTCAGATCAAACCACATATTCAGCGCCGTTTCAGCATGCCGTGGTCCGCGCCGACCGAGCGGATGCGGGAGTTCGTCCTGGCCATGCGGGCGATATGGCGTAGCTGGCACCACGGGGAGCCGCTCGACTTCCGCGGCGACATATACCAGCACACATTGATGACACCGCTGTTCAATCCCGGCCCCAACCCCTACGGCCCGCCACCGGTCCTGATAGCCGCGGTCGGAACGAAGATGGCCTCGGTCGCCGCGGAGGTCGCCGACGGCATACTCGTGCACTCTTTCACCACGGAACGCTATCTGCGGGAGGTCACGCTCCCCATCGTGGAATCGGTGCTTCGTGACAACGGCCGGCGACGGGAACAGTTCACCCTGTCCTACCCGGGACTGGTGGCCACCGGAATCGACGAGAAAAGCTATGACGAGGCCGTGCGGACGGTGCGCGAGCGCGTCGCCTTCTACGGGGCCACCCCGGCCTACCGCGGCGTCCTGGAACTGCACGGCTGGGGCGACCTGCACACGGAGCTGCACCGGTTGTCCAGGCAGAACGAGTGGGACGTCATGACCAAGATCGTGGACGACACCGTGCTGCACACGTTCGCGGTGGTGGGTGAGCCGGCCGCGGTCGTCACGGAGCTCCGGCGCCGCTTCGACGACCTGATCAACCGGTTCACCCTGTTCGTGCCCTACCCGCTGGCCGACGAGGCCCGGCAGATCATTGTGACCGGACTGCAGCGGCACTGACCGGGAAGGGCCGGCCCGGCCACCGCTCCCCCGCCGGCGGTCCCCGTGGCCGTCGGAGCTGTCACAGGCCGCCAGCCCTCCCGCCCTGGCCCTTCCCAGCTCCCTGATCAGCCGGGGAGGACCGCCCCGACCACACCGAGCACGACGAAGAGCAAAGAAATGATCTTGCAGGAACGTGCCCCCCGGCGCAGGGAGCGCTCCCTTTTCGCCCGTCCCTCCGGAGAGAGGGAGACGGGGACGAGAGCGGGTGCATTCCGCTGCCCCCACCGTCCGACGGCGAAGAACGCGGCTGCGAACGCGAACTGCGCCAGCACCCCAACGATCATCGCGCCACGGGGAGGGACAGCGACGGCGGAGCCGACAGCGACGGCGGGGCGGAGGCAGACGGCAGGGACAGCAGGGACCCTGAGAGAGAAGAGGCCGCTGGCGCCGGGCTGCCGCTCATGCCCGGCTGCGGAAGCGTCGCGGAGTCGTCGGGCGGCGGCGCGTCAGGATCCGCGGGCCGGTAGTCGTCGGCGTACTCCACGTCCGCCGCCCTGATCCGGTCGGCGAGCCACGTCCGCCAGGTCGCGACCGCGCGCTCGGAGCGCAGCGCGTCCCGTACCTGGTCCTTGACCTGCTCGAAGGACGGCTGGCTGGCCGGCCTGTCCTCGAGAACCTGGCCGACGTTCCAGCCGTAACGGGTCTGCACCGGGCCGAACACGGAGCCCACGGGGACGGCGAAGGCGGCTTTGGCGTACTCGGCATCCAGCTGCGAGGCGGTGACGAACCCCAGATCGCCCTGGCTGCTCCGGGTCGACTCGTCCAGCGACGTCTCACCGGCGAGGGCGGCGAAGTCCGCGCCGTCCCTGGCGCGCCGCACCACCTGGTCGGCCTCCTCCCTGGTGGCGACCACGATGTTGCGCAGGTGGCGCTGCGCGGGGACGGCGAAGTCCGCCCGGTGGCTCTCGTAGTACGAGGGCAGCTGGTCGTCGGTGACGGTCGCGACCGCCGGCGCCGTCACCTCCTGGAACAGCCTGGCCGTGCGCTGCTGGCGTCCGACCTCGTCGAGGACGTCGTTCTCAGACACCTTCAGCTTGGCCAGCAGGTCGGTGAAGGCACGTTGCCCGTCCTGCCCCGACCCCATCTGCTCGTCGATCATCTTGGTGAGGGTGTCCCGGGCCGACTTGTCCGCGATGACGATCTTACGCTCGGAGGCGGCGTTGTCCAGGATCTTACTCACCGCGACCGCTTTGGCGATGTCCCGCCGGAACTGCTCCAGCTCGCTGCCGCCGACCGGCTCGCGGATCCCGTAGAGCGCGCTGAGCACCTCGACCCGGTCGTGCAGCTGGTCCTTGGTCACCACGGTGCCGCCCACCCGGAAGGCCGCGTTGCCGGGCAGCCCGGTCACCAGCGGCACGATCAGCAGCGCGAGCCCGGCGATGACCAGCGGTACCAGCACCACCAGAACCGCGCGCGCCCATGACCGGCCCAGCGGGCCCGGTAGCGCGATCCTCACACCTTCACCTCCGTCCGCGCCGCGCTGGGCGTGCCGTCCGGCGCTGGCGCCTCATGCTCGCTGTCGGGCGCCGGTACGCCGCGCCCGTCGTCCGGCACCGCCCCGCCGGGCACGGCATCCGGCACCGCCACGCCGTCGGCGCCGTCGGCCCGCGGCCCGGCCGCCGGCCGGACGGGGAACAGCCGGACGACGACGAACGCCGCCAGCAGCGACAGGCCGACCGTGGCCGCCAGGAAGATACCGAACTGCCGGATGAGTGACAGGCCGGACGCCGCCAGCGCAAGGTAGCCGGCGGACGCGGCCAGCGCCGCCACCGCCACCGACCGGCGCAGGCGTGGTGACCGGCGCGCGTACCCCTGGCCGAGCAGCACGCTGAACTCGCACGCGGTGGCGGTGGCCAGCGAGCCCAGCGTGACCGTCAGCGGGGTGAGCGCGATGCCGCACAGCCACGCCCCGGCCAGCCCCCACCCGGTGGCCAGCGCCGCGGCCAGCACGGCACGCGCCGCCTCGGAACGGCGGGGCAGGCCCACCAACAGCACCAGCCCCGCCGCCACGATCCCGAGCAGGCTCGCCGGGTAGCGGTCGTTGGACACCAGCTCGTATCCGCGCGCAGCCACCACCGGCAGCCCGACCAGCTCGGCGGTCAGCCCCTCCGGTGGCTTGGGCAGCGCGGCCCGCACGTCCCGCAGCAGGGTCTGCTGACGCGCGACGTCCTCCAGCTCGACGCCGAAGCTGATTACCGCCTGCCGGCCGTCGGCACGCACGACCGCGCTGGCGAGGTAGCGCGGGAGCTGCTCCAGCCCGGCCGTGATCTGGTCGGGTGTCGGTGAGGTTCCCAGGAAGGCCAGCAGGTCGGGGAGACTCACGATGGGATGCAGGTCGTCCCCGAAGCGGCGGATGGTGGAGTCCTCGGCCTGCCGCATCCAGTCCAGTGCCTGTGGTGTGGTCACGTCCGCGCCGCGGACCAGGATCTGGACCTCGCCGGCCGATCCGAGCACATTCTCGGCGTGCTGCGCGTCGGCCAGTGTGGACACACCGTCGGCGAGCCGGTCCGGCCGGGCCTCGATGTCGAGGAACGCCAGCGCCGACCAGCCTGCTCCCGCGACGGCAACGAGCATGACCAGCACGGCTGCCCGGCGCGGCCGCGACATCGTCCGCGCCGGTTTCTCCTTGCCCACCGCACGGCCTGCCGCGTCGCCCGCCGCCGGCTCGGCCGTGGCGTAGACGACCCGGCTCCGGGTGAGGAAGCCCAGCCCGACGGCGAGCAGGACGCCGGCCGCGAGCGCCCATCCGAGGTCCTGGACGAACGGCACCGGTGAGAGTCCCAGCGAGGCGAAGCCCGCGGCGCTGGCCAGCGCCGCCACGATCACCCGCCGCGGTTCGGCGCCTCGGATCAGGTAGGCGGGGAAGTCGCTGCCGATCCCGACCAGGATGGGCAGGAAGGCCACGACACCGAGGGAGAGCGGATGCCCCAGCCAGCCGAGGGCCGCGAGCGTGAGCGCTGTCGCGCCGAGCGTGGCGGTCAGCGGCAGCAGCCGGTGGCGGCGGCGCACCCAGGGCACGAACAGATAGCAGGCCACGATCAGCCCGAGAGCCAGCACACCGAGTAGCGGGATCTCGCGCCGCACCTGCCCGCCGAGATCGGCGGCGATCGCGGGCATGCCGGTGACGGTCAGTTTGCTCGTGTGCAGCCCGGCGCCGTGGGCGGCCTTTCGGGCGGCGGCCACCAACCGCTCGGTTCCCGCCTGGTCCAGGCCCTCCCGGGGACGGACCAGGATGGCGACGGCGTTCGGCGACGGCACCACGAACCGCCACTGCTGGCGGGGGGAGCCGTCCTGGTCGAACACCACGGCGTTGACGAAGGACGGGTTGCGCAGCGTGGGCAGCCCGGCGGGCAGGCCACGCACGAGCAGGCTGCCGTAGCGCAGGTCGTACTGGGCGACGGCCGCGTCCGCGGCCTGGGTGACCTCGGCGTCGGAGCGGCCGGCGGCGCGCGCCTGCTCCTCGGCCTCGGCCCGCAGGGCGTCCCGTTTGCCGGAGATGGTCGCGAGCAGGTTCTGCGCCGCGCCGGCGATCTGGTTCAGGATGGTCCCCGGGCCGTAGACCACGGCGACGTCGGGCAACTGCGCCAGGTCGCCCTCCAACGCCACCAGCTTGGTGATCTCCTCGGCGCCCAGCAGCTCACGTGCGTTCGCGGACTCCGCGAGGATGACGATCGGATCGCCGCCGAAGGAACGCGCGGACTCCTGTAACGCGCGCTGTGCCGGATCCCCGGCGGGCAGGAAGGACGCCCGACTCGACCCGGGTGAGCCCCACCCCCGTCGCCAGCGCCACGACCAGCACGACGGCGAACCCGGCACAGGCCCGCACGGACGGACGCCGCAGTCGCGGCCGCGGCCGCGCCAGCAGCCAGCGCACCCCCCGGAACGGGGATGCCAGCAGCCGGCGCGGCACGCCCGGCCGGCGCGGGGGACGAGTCCCCCGCGCCGCCGAGCGCCGGATGGCGGGCCTGCGGACCCTCATTCGGGGTCCCGCTCCACCCTCGGGTAGGGCCCACTGAAGGGACCGGGCTTCGCGCCCGTGCCTGGTGCCGGGTACGGGTTGGTGTAGGTCAGCACTTCATATGGCACGGGCGTCTGCACGGAGTATGTGTTGACCAGAGGTGTCAGCCTGACGTAGTGAGCTCCGGATTCGTCGGTGTACTGCATGATCGCGTTGAAGTTGGCGAAGAAGGCCGACAGTTCGGGCCCGTAGGGCTTGATGAACGCGAGCATCGGGTTGACATCCCGCAACGCTGTCCGCACCGGCGGGATGACGTTGCGGACATCGGTGCCCAGGGTGGGCACGCGATTGAGCGTGTCGGGCGCCAGGTCGAGCGTCCCCGACAGCGGAGGGAGCAGCCCGTGCAGATCCGCTGAGGTGGCGGGTAGCTGCTCCAGCGCGTCGGTCAGCAGCGGAGAGGCCGTCTTCAGGTCGGCCGCGACCGGTGCCAACGCCCCGGAGAGCTTCGTCAGGGTGCCGGACGCCGTCTTGGCGCTGTCGAGCACTCCGGGCGCCTGCCGGAGCACGTCCTCGATCGCCTGCTGCTGGCCCGCGGTGGCCTGGGTCAGCTGGTCCACGTTGCTCACCAGGGTGGCGATCTGCCCCTGCCCGGTGTCGAGGGCCCGCAGCACCGTGGACGTCTCCTGTGCCAGCGCCTTGAGATCCTCGGACTGGGACGCGATGGCGTCCAGGGCGGTGTGCCCCTCCCGGCCGAGGTCACCCAGGCCGTCCAGGATCCCGGAGACGTCCTGCTGGGGGCCGTCGGTGCCCTGCCCCAACGACCGGACCAGACTGCCCAGTTCATCGCGGGTGTCCGTGTCCAGGCTGGCGAGTATGTCGCCCAGCTGCACACTCGGCTTCACCCCGTCCTCGGGGATGGTGGCTCCGGAGCGGAGCTCCTTGCCCTTGCCGTCGGTGACGTCGAGGTAACCCTCGCCGACGAGTGAGCGCTCGCCCAACCGTACGGCCACCCCCTCGTGGAGCGGGGCGGCCTTGTCGTCCACCGAGAACTTGACCCGCATTCCGTCAGCCTGGCGAGTGACCTCGCGGACCTGGCCGACCTGCACACCCGCGATCTGCACCCGGCTTGCCGTCACCAGGTTGTCGATGTCCTTGAACACGGCGACGGCGGTGTACTCCTTGCCGCTGATCAACGGTATCCGCACCCCGGCACCGGTGGACAGGTAGAGCAGGATCGCGAGGCTCCCGCCAAGGAAGAGTAGGACGGTCACCAGCCGGCCCAGTGACCCGGTCAGCACGTGTCTCATCGGCTCTGGCCTCCCTGCTGCGTGCCGGTGGGCAGACCGTTCTCCGGCCCGGGGAAGTAGCCGTTCGGTTCCTGTTTCGGCAGCACCCCGAGACCGGGCAGCGGCACGATCAGATGCCCGCGGATGATGTTGCCCTGAGCATCACCCGCGCCGAAGACGGACGACGTGTTGTACACGAACGCCTGGATGTCGGTGAGGTAGGACACGACCGTCCTCGTGTCGCGGTCGAGGTTACGGGTGACCGGCCTGAGATTGACCAGGGAACCGTCGATGTCGTCGGCCATCGGACGCAGGTCGGCGACCACCGGCCGGGCTTTGCTGATCACTGGCTTCGCCGCGTCGACAGTGTTCCCCAGTTTGTCGACGGTGCTTTCCAGCCGTTCCAGCGTCTTCGGCAGTTCGCCGGAGGCACTCTGAAGGTTGTCCAGTGTCGGGTCGAGCTGCTTGGTCAGCTCCTGGGTGCTGGTCAACGTCTTGCGGAGCTGGTCGGTCAGGCCGGGCAGCTGCGCGAGGCTGTCGCGCAGCTGCCCGTCGTTGCCCGCCAGTGTCTCCAGCGTCTGCTGGGTCGCCGTCGCCAGCTGGGCGACCCGCTGGTCGTTGCCGCCGACCGCGGTGGAGATCTGCGACAGCGCGGTCACGAGCTGGCTGATCTTCTCCCGGCGGGTCTGCAGCGCCTCGACCACCGGCTGCAGCTGGTTGACCGTGCCGTCCGTCGCGGCCAGGCCCGCGGGCAGCTCCTGTTCGGAGCGTGCCAACGCGACGTCGGACTCGACGAGCAGATCGGTGAGGGCCAGCTGAGTGCGCTCGTCAAGATGGTTGAGCACCTCGTCGGCCTGCACCGGTCGGATCGTCTGCCGCAACGGAATGACGCCCTTCGACGGCAACGGGTGACCGGGCGGCCCGCCCGGGTTGAGCTCCACCGACATCTCGTTGAGCGCGTTGTTCGGACGCAGCACCGCCCGGGCGTTGTCATAGACGGGGTGACCAGGCTCGAGCTCCATGCTGAGGATGGCCGTCCCGGTCTTGGTCACCTCCCAGCTCGCGATCTTCCCGACCCGCACACCCGCGATCGTGACCAGGTTGGAGCTCTCCGGGTTCACGCCGGGAACCGACGCGAACTCGGCTTTCACGATCGACTTCTTGGCCCACGGGAGCGTCGGACTGAGGTTGGACTGAATGACGATGGCGGCCACGATGCCCAACACGATGAGCACGGTCAGCGCGCCGACATCCCGGCCGAGGCCCGGAACCGTCCGGATCCGTTCCCATCGACGACTCAGTGACATGCTCATCGAGAACTCCCCGACACCAGCGGAAGATTGATCGCGGGTAGCAGCGGACCCGGCCCGCCCGCGTTGGTTCCCGCCGCGGGCGGTGGGATCAGACCGGAAGCACCCTCACGGGTTCCCTCCTGCGGCCCCACGGGCTGCTGCAGGCCGAGGGACTCCAGGTACCTCTCCAGCGGCTGTACCACCGTGGTCCCGCCGACGCTGTTGACCCCGACACCGGCCATGAGCCGCCCCGCCGCGCCGTTGCTGTCGTGGAACTTCCAGACCTCCGCGCAGTCGGAGAGCAGGTAGCCGACCTCCTTGTAGAGCAGGTGGTCGTTACCGCCGCCGTCGTAGATGCCGGTGCCGTGCCACGGGGAGAGCACCGCCTTCGTGATCGGGCCGTTGAGCCGGTCCAGCACCGGGCCGCGCACATCGGTCAGGGCCCCGGTGGCGTTCTGCGCAGTGGGTACCAGCCGGTCCACCAGCGGCCGGGCGTCCTGCAGGAGAGCCCGCAGGTCGGTGACCACCGGCAGGGTGCGTTCCAGCACCGGGTCGAGCTTGGCCAGTACCGGGTCGAGCTGGCGGGCCGCTGGCCGGAACTCCTGCGCGGTCGTGGTCAGCTTGTCCAGGGTGGGGTTGAGATCGGCAAGGCCAGCGCGGGTGGTCCGCAGCGTCTGGGGCAGGTCCGCCACCGTCTGGGCCAGCGGACGACGCTCGTCCGCAAGCGCCGACGAGGTCGTCGCCAACGAGGTGATGATCGAGTCGAGCTGACCGTCCTGCTTGGTCAGCGCCGCCGCTGTGTGCTGCAGGCCGGTGACCACCCCGGTCAGGTCGACGTCCGGACGGGTGCCGCGGGCTGCGTTGAGCACCACTCCGGCCGGTTCGAGGGCGTCCGGCGCGTCCGCGATGAGCTTGCGCAGCTCCTCCTGCCCGTCGTTACGCAACGTCGCATCCAGATGTCCGACCGTGCTCGGAATGGCCTTCTGCGCATCCGGAGTGATGGTGCTGAGGACATAGTCGAGCTCGACCGGGGTGGTCGTGCGTTCCAGCGGAATCGTGTGGCCGGCCTTGAAGGCGTCGCCCGCGCTTCCGCGGGCGAGCTCGACGTAGTAAAGGCCGCCGACCAGCAGCGTCGGTCGCACGGACGCCGAGGGCTGGTCCCCGATCTTCCCCAGTACCCCCTTGTCCACCTTCATGGACACGATGGCGGTGTGGCGGTCGGTGACCTTCACGCCGGTGACCTGCCCGACCTTCACGCCGGCGACCTTGACGACGCTCCGGTAGGGCTCGAGCTTGTAGGACCTCGAGAACTCGGCTTTGACCGTGTCACCGGAGTGGAGCGTGACCGAGATGCGGTTGCGGTTGAAGGCCGCGACGCCGACCAGGAGCAGCGTGATCAACACCAGCACACCGAGGGCCCGGTTCGACGCCAGCTTTCCCAGTTTTCCGTGCTGGATGGCACGAGCCAGCTGCGAACGACGCGAAGCGCTCATCGGGTGCCTCCTACCAGCGGAATGCCTGACGGCAGCCCCTGCGCACGGTCGCTCGAGGCCTCACCGGGCCGGGGGTACTGGTTCTGGGCGTAGTTCCCGGAAGGAAGCAGACCGTTGGTGACGGTAGCCAGGCCAGGGTTGACGCTGAGCCGAGCGTAACGAACACCCGGAACAGGTCCTTCGGAGACGAAGCTCTGGCCGCGAACGAAGAGCTGTCCGATCTCGGGTGCATATGGTGCCAGGACCCGCAACGGAGTGTTCAGGTCACTGATAGCCCGCCGTAGCGGCGACGCCAGCGGCCTGGCATCCGAAACCGTGTGCGTAAGGTCCTCGACCGCGGGGACGGCCTGTTCGGCCACGCCCGGTACCTTGCCGGCGACCGGTACACCCTCCACGAGCACGCCACGGACGTCGGTTTCCGACCGGGCGAGCGCGCCCGCGCCCGGTTCGAGATCCCGCACCGCCGAGGCGGTGTCGGCCAACGGTGTGTTCAGCGAGTCCAGCGCGTGCTTGGCCGTGTCCAGCGTGGCCGGCAGCCGCTCCAGGGTGTTGGTCAGCGGCTTGCCCCCGTCCACCGACACCGCCCGCAACGTCGTGTCGGACTGGCTGACCAGGGAGGCGATCTCCTGCTGCCGGTCGCTGAGCCGGCCCGCCAGCCGGTCGACGTCCTGCAGCAGCGTGGGGAGGTCCGCCTGCTCGGAGGCGAGCGCCTGGGAGACAGTACCGATGTCCTCGAGCAGGTCGGGGGCGGTCTTGAGCAGGTCCTGCAGATCGTCGCTGTGGCCCGCGGCCCCGCCGCCGAGCGCGCGGATCGTCCTGGTGGCCGCGTCCCGGGTCGGCTGGTCCAGCACGTCGAGCAGTTGGTAAAGGTCCGCCGAGTCGACATTGCGGGTCGCCTCGATGGTCCGGCCACCGAGTTCCCCGGCCCTCTGGGTGCCCCGGTCAAGCTCGACGAACTTGCTGGCCAGCGCCGAGACGTCCCAGATCTCGGCGTGCGCGTCCTGGTAGACCTTGACGTTGCCGTCGAGCTCCATGGTCACCAACGCGACACCGTTGACGTAGTCGATCTTGCTGACCCGGCCGATGCGCTTGCTCATCTCACGGACGTCGTCGTTGACGCGCAGCGAGTGGATGTTGCCGAACGACGCGCTCGCCGTCGTCGTCGGCGCGAACGGCAGTCCGGTCTGTGCCTTGAACGTCAGGTACAGGACCACTGCCAGGATGGCCAACACGACGAAGCCCGCGCGGAAGGAACGCGTCCGCGCGCGCAGCTCCGGTGTCGTCATGACAGCAGCCCCCCAAGCAGTTGGCCGACCAACGAGTTCTCCTGCCGCTCGGTCAGCCCGGTCGCGCTGCCCCCGCTGGTGGCTGACTGCGCGCCGGTCTGCCAGCTGCCGGCGGACGTCGCCGGGGCGTTGGTCTTACCGGGCAGCGGCAGCTCCGGCGGCGCGGGCAGCGGCAGGCTGGGGATCGGCGCGTCCGGCAGCGGGTTGACGATCCCGCCGACGACCTGCCCCAGCGGTTTCGGTGACAGCGGGACCATCGCCTTGAAGTAGTGGCTGATGGCGTCGTAGTCGCTGGTGGCCATCGACCATCCCTTGAGGAACTCCATCAGGTTGGTCAGCCGCAGGCTCAGTGCCTGCCCCATCAGTGTCTGCACCGATGACGACAGGGTGAGACGACAGGGTGAGCAGGTCCGGCGTGGCCGGGCGCAGTGCCTTCACCAACGGCGCCGCCTCGTCCAGCAGGGTGTTGGCCTTGTCCAGGACCGGCGGCAGGGAGGCCAGCGCGGGATCGGCCGCGTCGGCGAACCGGTGCAGCTCACCGGTGATGTCGCTGAGATCGTCGGTGACCGGACGCAGCGACGCCAACGTGCGGGTCGCCGGGTCGGAGACACCGGCCAGCTGCGCGAGAGTGGCGCGCGCGCTGGCGATGGTCCCCGGGAGGCGGACGAGGGAGTCCTGCGTGGCCTTGCGGTTGGCCGCCACGGTCGCGAGCGTGTCCGTGGCCGACCCGACCAGTCGGTCGAGGCTCTGCCCGTTGTCGGTGGCCAGCGAGCTCGCCACCGGCTGGGCACTGTCCACCAGTCTGGTCAACAGCTCGTTCTGTTCGTCAAGGATCGCAACAAGATCCTTGGTCTGTGTCATCGCCGGCTCCAACGCGGTGATCGCGTTCGCGGCCTGCTTGCCCTGCCCCTTCAGGCCCTCACCAGCGGTGGTCAGCAGCGCGCCGAGCGCGGACGCGGTCGGCGTGTCCACGGCGTTAAGTACGTCCTGCAGGTCCACCACCCGGTTGGTCTGGGTCTGCGGGATCATCAGGGGCTCGGACAGCACCGGTGCCGACGGCGACCCGCGCTCCAGCCGGATGAACCGCTCACCGAGCAGGTCCTGGGTGGTGATGGTCGCGCGGACGTCGGTGTGCAGGGGCAGCACGCTGCGGTCCAGAGCCATCCGTACCTTGGCCAGGCCGCCCTCGAGGTCGATGGACTTGACCGTGCCGACCTCCACACCCCCCGCCTTGACCGCGTTGCCGGCGACGAGGGGGCTGGCGTCGGCGAACGTCGCGGTCACGATGGCCCTGTCGTCCCCGGGCTTGAGCACCAGCCAGCCCACCACCAGCACCAGCACCGTCACCAGCGCGATGGCGACGGTCCGGCGACGGCCGGCGAGAGCCGCGCTCATCGGATCCCGCTTCCGGTCGCGTCCACCCACGGCTGGCCGACCGGCTGGCCGACCGGCTGGCCGGGATACGGCTCAGGATTGCGCCGCGATCCGGGTGGCTGTACCACGCTCTCGTCGACAGCGTTGGTGCCCGGCGCCAGCAGTCCCGCCCAGACGTGTCCCTCCCCGTCATAAGGAGCGAACGCCTGCCCCCAGTTGTGCAACATCCCAATCCCTTCGGGCGTGTAGGGACGGAGGAAGGCGACAGCGGGCTGCACCGCCTGCACGAACTGCTGGGCTGGCGGAACGACCTCGTGGGCGACGTCGATCAGTCCGGGGGTCTCCTTCAACAGCCCCTGGGCCGACACCAGCGTGGGGCGTAGCTCGGCGACGCTGGGCCGCAGCTCGGTCAGTACCGGACTGAGGTTCCTGGCGACCGACGGCAGTCTGTCGGTGGCCGGCTTGAGATCCTGGAGCAACGCGATGGTCGGCTCTCCCGCCTTGGGAACCCGGTCCAGGGTGCCCTTCGCGGTCTGCAACGTTGACGGCAGTTCCTTGAGGCCGTCGGAGAGCTGCTGCTGCTGACTGGCGACCGCGCCGGTCGCGCTGGTCAGATCGTTGACCACCGAAGCGAGATCCTGACGGTGGTCGGCCCCTATCGCCACCATCTGCTGGAGCTGGGTGACCAGCGCGCGGATCGCCGGGCCGTCGCGCCCGACCGCCTCCAGAATCGACCCGAGCGCCTGCACGCTCGATCCTGCGCTCCTGACCGTCGCGTTGAGATCCGGTTCCCGGCCGTCCACCGTCTGGTTCAGCTCTGTCACGAGCGAGGTGATCTTGTCACGGGTCGGCTTGTCCAGCACGGCGAGCACCTGGTCGACCTCGATCTGCAGGGACTTGCCCTCGATCATGCCGCCCTTGGGAATCGTCGTGTTCCCCGCCGGCCCCGGATACAGGGTCAGCATGCGTTCGCCGAGCGCGGAGTTCCACTCGATCCGGGATGTCGTGCCGTCGCGCAGGGGCGCGTAGCCATCGTTGAGGGAGACGGTGACGAGGGCCTTGCCGTCCTTGACCTCCAGGGACTGCACCGAACCCGCCTTGGCACCGTTGACCCAGACCGGTGAGCCGTCGGCGAGCTGGGCCGCCGACGGTATCAGTAACTTCACTTTGTAGTCGTCACCGCCACGCCAGAAGATGCCGCCGATGACGACGCCCACCAGCGCCACGATGAGAACTATTCGTCGAGACATCTTCTTCAGTCCATCCCCAGCGGGCCCACCGAGTCTCCGGACAGGAACTGGCGAACGAATGGCATGTCAGAGTTGAATGCTTCCTCGGTCTCGCCGTAGTGAATCAGTTTGCCTTTCCAGAGCACGCCGACGTAGTCACTCACCTTGCGCGCGGTGCGAATGTCGTGAGTGACCAGGACGTAGGTGCCACCGTGCTCGGCGTGTACCTTGAGGATCAGGTCGTTGAGCAGGCTGGTACGTACCGGATCCAGCCCAGAGTCCGGCTCGTCGAACATAACCACGCTGGGGTTCAGAACCAGCGCCCTGGCGAATCCGGCTCGCTTCTTCATACCGCCGGAAATCTCACCCGGAGCCTTGGGTGGCGGCCCGCGAGAGACCAACCTCCTCGAGCCTCGACATCACGATTTCACGGATTTCCGACTCGCGCTTGTCCGTGTGCTTGCGGAGCGGGAAGGCGACGTTGTCGTAGACGTTCATCGAGCCGAACAGGGCACCGTCCTGGAACAGGACACCGAACCTCTTACGGATCTCCTGCCGTTCGTGCTCGCTGATCTCCCAGATGTTCTGCCCGAAGACGACGATCTCGCCATGGTCGGGTTCGAGCAGGCCGACTATGTGCTTCAGTAGAACGCTCTTACCTGTACCTGACGGCCCGAGAACGGTAGTGATCGCGTCGTCGACGAAGTTCAGCGTGAGCCCGGTCAGCACGTCGAACGAGCCGAAGGACTTGTGGACATCGCGGATCTGCACGGTCTGCCGCAGCTCCGATGTGGTCGGCTGCTCGCCGGTCACCGTCACCGGTGACCAGTTGTTCGCGACATCGTCTACGAACTCGTTACTTGCTGTCATGAGGCTTCCTTTCCGAGAACACGTAAAGGAGAGCTCGACGAGCGGGCACGGGACATCCTCCACATAGTGAGCACCTAGTTTCCGATCGGGGCACGGGTGAAGCCGCCGAAGAAGAGCTGCTGAAAGATCGCACCTACGACACTGACGATGATCAAGTTGATCACCATTGACTTCGCCGTGTTCTTGCCCACGCCGACCGGGCCGCCGCTCGCCGTGTATCCGTAGAAGCAGCCGATCAGTACGATCATCGTTCCCATGATCCCGCCGGCAACAAGCGAGAGCAGCACGTCCGTCTGAGTGAGGAACGTCCAGAAAACAGAGAGATAGGCGCCTTGGGTCACGCTGTGGAACACATGGACGTTGAGTACGTAGTTGACGATGTACATGATGCCGGTACCGGCGATGAACATGAAGGGCGTGACGATGATGACGGCGAGCAGACGCGCGCTGACGAGGTAGGACATCGAGTCGAGACCCATGACCTCCAGCGCGTCGATCTCCTCGCTGATCCTCATCGAGCCGAGTTCCGCGACCAGCCCACAACCGACCTTGGCCGCCAGAATCCAGCCCCACATCTCCGGCGCAACCGTGTAGTCCGACACCGCGGTGAACACGGCCGTATATCCACCGGCACCGAGCTGGCGCAGTAGGTAGTGCCCCTCCAGCGAGATCTCCGCGGCGAGCATCGCCATCATGAACCAGATGATCCCCGAGCTGGAGAGAATGATGATTCCGGTCTGCCGGAAGACCTCCGAAGCATAACGGCGTGTCTTGGGAATGTCACGGAACGCACGAACCGCGAATAAAGCGGCTTCACCGAGGTCCGTAACAAGTGCCTGACCGCCACCGTATGCGTCCGAGGTGGACCCGCCAACACGAACGGGCTTCTTCTTCGCCCCCGGATCTGATGTCTCCTCGGAGATCACAGCCACAGCAGGACCTTCCTTCTCACCGGTTGACCAACATCTCAGGATTGAGACCGAGCAGCACTGCGTTGGCCACGAAGTTGATTACCCACACGGCTGCGAAACAGAGCACGACAGCTTCGTTGACGGCGCGCCCGACACCCTCCGGACCGCCTCGGGCGTTAAGGCCCTTCTGGGCGCAGACGATACCGATGAAAAATCCGATCAGAACAGTTTTCACGACCGTGCCGACCAGATCGGGCACCGTCACGTTCGACAGGAAGACCGAGAAGAAGGAGCCCGCGGAGGTGTCACCGATCACGGTTCCAGAGATCATCGCCATGGCCACACCGACAGCGACACCCACAATGTTGAAGGCAGCGGTCATCACTGTGATGGCGATGACCCGCGGAAGTACCAGAACGCGCATGGCATCGAGGCCGAGGACCTTCATCGCGTCGAGTTCCTCACGGATACGCCGAGCCCCCAGGTCAGCCGTCAGGGCGGTGCCCATGACCCCGGCCACCGCCATACCCGTGCAGAAGGGGGAGATCTCGCGAGCGCTGGCGAAGACGAAGACGGTCCCCAGCCGGTTCTGCGCACCGAGTAGCGTGAGGATGTTGTAGGCGTAGTTGCCGATCAGAAAGCAGAAGCCACCGACTGCGAGCGTGCAGGACAGCCAGCAGAAGCGCAGCATCGCGTACATCTCGTCGCGGGTCTCCGCCCAGTACCCGCGTGGCTGCCGTACCGCCGTGGACACCAGCTGCGCGAGCAGCTGCCCGCTCTGGCCGACATCGACGATCACCCGCTGAAGAGACGGCGGGAATTTGATCATAACGTTCGTGACAGCGGGACTGGAACGTGGGCGGTGCCGGCTGGGCCCGGCCGCAACCTGGTGCGTCATCTGTCTCCCTGCGTCGGCTTGGCGGTGTACCACGTCCGCAGACCCGCCGTCGAAGGGACCCCGCTCGCTTTCAGCGCGCTCAGGAGCGGGGAGCCCTTGGCTCATCAGACGGATTGGATCTTTATTGGGTCATGAACCTATTCCAGTGGGAAGCACGGTCGCGACATCCCCGGGGAGGAATTGACCTACCCGTTGGGGTGGGACAGGGGGGAGAGCCACCCTACCAGGTAGGCCCGGCCCTACCGTCCCCGGATGCACCATGACAGCAGATGTCCTGAGCACCACCTTGACGACGCTCACCCCTATGACACACCTGCCCCGACAACGCCAGGTGAACAGCGCCAGGACAGGCACTGAGGCAGATGACGGGGCAGCCTGTGGGACAGATGGACGGCATCAAAAAATCACATCGCACCATAAATTACAATCAACAAATACACAACAATCACTATTGTTGACAACACTACTGGATTTGTCGATGGACCGGAAGCGGGCGCCTGGATAACAGCCGGAACGCCGGCTCCCAGGCGAGCGGGGAAGAACCAGCCTGTAAACACGACGGCTGGAGAACGGGAAGCGGCTCGGTACCCGCGCGGCACGCCGACGCAGGTGATTCGACGCCCGTCGGTCCCACCGCCGCTGTGTGCCGGCGCCCCGGCTCCGCGCGCACCGCCGGTAGTCACCCCATAGAAGGGCGGAACTTCTCCACGAGAGAGATTCCACTGACGCGCGGAGCGGACTACTTTCAGGATTCGCTGTCCCCGGACGGACGGCGGACTCCGGCGGAGGACGCCGCGCCGTCGGCATGACACCGGCTGAACAGATCGATGCCCACGAAAGCACGGTCACCAGCCAGGCAGGCAGGAGGGTTCATCGGTCATGGCGCTTCGACTGACCGCGCGCAAGACCGCCGACAACGGGAAGGCCGAAGGCCAGGACCAGGACGCGGAGGACGACACCAGTATCCGGCAGGAGCAGGAGCAGGAGCAGGGGCAGGGGCAGGGGCAGGCACAGGAGCAGGAGCAGCCCGGTGACCGCCCCGGGGCCGACGGGAAGCCGGCACGGCCCGCCGGCCCCACCGGCGGCGCCCAGCGCTCCCGGCGTGCCCAGCGCTCCCGCCGTGGCGACGCGGCACCCCGCTATCCCCGGGCGCGCCAGGTCACGGGATTCGTGCTCGCGGGCCTGCTCATCATCGCTGTGGCCGCGTCTGCCTGGCAGGGTCTGCGCTGGTGGGCGGAGGAAAAATCCGGCGGCAACGCGAAGGCCACGTTCACGGCCGACCGCGATGCCGCGATGACCGCCGGGCAGGACAGCATGGTCATATTCAACACGGTGGACTACCGGGAGCCGGCGGAGAGCCTGGACCGCTGGGCCGCCGCCTCGACGGGAGCCCTTCAGGACAAGGTCCGGCAGGAAAGCGCACAGATCACCAAAACGATCACCGATACCAAGACCGTCAGCACCGCGCGACTCATCCAGGGCGGTCTTGTCGCGTTCGACCGTGACGCCGGCACCGCCAAGGTGATCGCGGTCATCGAGATCCGCTCGGTCCCCGAGGGACAGCCGGCCACCACCGAACGCACCCGCCTGACCGGCGACGTGACACGGACAGCCGCCGGCTGGAAGCTCAGCTCCATCCAGACGGTCCCGGCGGGGACATGACATCACCCGGTACGTCATCCGGTCACTTCACAGTTGTAAGGACGCCCCTGTGACATCCGCTCACCGTTCCCGGACCGACAGGGCCACCACGCATCCGTCCGCACCGGGGCGGCGGCGACCCTCTCACCGACAGCGGCGCGACGGCGACAGCGATGTCGACCTCGCGGTCGACCCCAGCGTCGACACCACTGTTGATCACGAAGCCAGGGACGGCGCGTCGAACGCCTTGACCACACCCGAGGCGCCCGACGCTTCCAAGGTGCCTGAAGCGCCCGACACGCCCGACACGCCCGACACGCCCGACGCTTCCGGCGCCTCCAAGGTGCCCGAGGTGCCCGAGTCGTCCGCTGACGGGGGCGAGAGCGACGGGTCCGCCCTGGACGCGGCGACCGGAAAACCGGCGGATGACAGCCCCGCGGCCGCCACCGGTGAACCGCGCGTGGGGCCGGGCACCCCCGGTGGCGGCGCGCGGAGGCGATCCACCGTGCCCGCCGTTCCCGCGCTCGCCCGCGTCCAGGTTCTCGTAGCTCTCGTGGCGGGTCTGGCGGCCGCGGTCACAGCGGCCGTCGCGCTGGGTGTGCACGCGGACAGGGCTGGTCGTCATCCCCTGTCGACCAATGACGCCTTCGTCGACTCCGCCGCCACGACAGCCCTGATGCAGGACATCGGCAAGACCGTGGAGACGGTCTTCACGGTCAACCCGAACAGTGTCGCCGCCACCGAGCAGGCCGCCAAGGACTCCCTGACCGGAAGCGCGACCGACCAGTACGAACAGCTCTATCGGCCGCTGCTGCAGCAGGCCCCGGCGCGAGGGGTCAGCGTCACCACGACCGTCCGCGCCGTTGGCGTGACAGCGCTCAACGGCAACCGCGCCGACGTGCTGGTACTGGCCGACCAGGCCGCGCAGAGCTCCTCGGCGCAGCAGTCCAACTCCTCCGGCCCGGCACACCTCGGGCTGGTCCTGGAAAACCAGGACGGCCACTGGAAGATCTCGAACATCGAAATCCTGTAACCGCCGGCGGGCGCGCGGCCACCTCACTCCCCCGCGCGCCCGCCACGCCGAAGCACCCCACCCGACAGGCTCCGGCATCGTCCGGCCCCTGGCTCGGTGAGGCCAATCCCGGCCCTTGACGCGCTCTCCTCGTTCGTCACCCCGTCGGATACTTCCCTGCCGAAGACCGCTCCCCATGGCGGTCGTCACTGCGCAGGGTGTCCTATATCACAGGCCTGACGGCTGGCCACGGATGAGAGGGGCCACCGAAAAGCAGGCTGCCGGGTCGGCAGATATATCGCGGAATCCCCCAGCACCAACTTCACAACACCGCCACGCGGCGAAGTCGGCCCACCAGATATCTCGGGTCAGCCCCGGGTCGGGCGGGCATTTCGGTGCGGACGAGAGCTCGCGTCAGCGGTGGTTTCGTGATCGGCGAGATGAGCGTACTCGTCACGCAGCTGACGCTTGAGGATCTTCCCTGAGGGATTCTTGGGTAGTGCGTCGGCCACGACGACGTACTTCGGTGTCTTGAAGCCGGCCAGCCTGGTGCGGGCATACTCGGAGACCTGCTTCGGGGTGAGCGTCACTCCGGGCTTCGGCACCACAACGGCGGTGACGGCCTCGACCCAGCGCGGGTGCGGCACCGCGAAGACGGCCACCTCGGCCACCCCGTCGAGAGTGTAGATCACCTCCTCGACCTCGCGGGTCGCGACGTTTTCACCACCGGTTTTGATCATGTCTTTCTTGCGGTCCACCACGTAGAGGTAACCGTCCTCGGTGAGGTAGCCAAGGTCACCGGAGTGGAACCAGCCGTTGCGGAACGCCTCCGCTGTCTTCTCCGGCTGCTGGTAGTAACCGAGCGTAGCGTGAGGCGTACGGTGGACGATCTCGCCGATCGTCCCGGCCGGTACGGGACTGTCGTCGTCGTCGACGATCCGGGTCTCCACGTTGAGCGCCGCCCGCCCCGCGGACCCCGCGTGCGAGACCTGGTCCTCCGGGCCGAGCAGGGTGCCGAGCGGGGCGATCTCGGTCTGCCCGTAGAAGTTCCAGAGTCGTATGTCAGGGAGCCGCTGCCGCATCTCCTCGAGGACGGCGACCGGCATCGGCGAGGCGCCGTAGTAGCCCTTCCGCAGGCTGGACAGGTCGCGGGTGCCGAAGTCGGGGGATCGCAGCAGACCGATCCACACGGTCGGGGGCGCGAAGTACTTCTTGACCCGGTACTCCTCGATCGCCCGCAGCACGGTGCCCGGGTCCGGCGTGGGCAGGATGATCGAGGTGGCGCCGAGGTAGACGTCGACGCCTAGGAAACAGTCGAGCTGGGCGCAGTGATAGAGCGGCAGGGTGTGCAACTCGACGTCGTCGGCGGTCATCCCGCCGCCGACGACGCACGAGACGTAGTGCCACATCAGTGACCGGCTCGACAGCAGCGTCCCCTTGGGTCGCGACTCGGTGCCGGAGGTGAACATTATCCGGACCGGGTCGTCGTCGGCGACGGGGACGTCGGGCGCCGTGCCGTCGTATGACGTCCAGCCGGCGACGCCGCTCCAGCCCGCCGGAACGGGTTTGCCCTGCAGCGGGATGACAACGCGTACCTCGACAGCCGATTGGGTCCCGTCGAGTTGCCCCAGCGCCTTCTCGGCCACCGGGAGCAGGGCGGCCTCGACCACGAAGCCCTTCGCGCCGGACTGGTCGAGGATGAAGGCGATCTCGTTGGCGCCCAGCATGAAGTTGACGGGGACGAGGATGACGCCGACCCGGGCGGCGGCGAAGTCGAGCACCGCGAACTGCCAGCAGTTGTGTGACAGCAGCGCGAGCCGGTCGCCCTTCGCCAGGCCGGCAGCGGCGATCGCCGCCGCGGTCCGCTCGACCGTGGCTTCGAACTCCGCGAACGTCAGGGTGGTGGCGCCGTCGATGATCGCCGGCTTACCCGGAAAGCGCTGCGCTGTCCGTCGCGGAATGTCGCCGAGGCTGTGGCGACGGGTGATGTCAATGTCTGACACGGTTCTCTCCTCTTTGCGGCGCGCTGCGATCTATTTTACAGTCAGAGTTGACTGTAAAATAGGAGTCGCCTGCCGTGAACAGGGCGAGAAGAACGGAATGCCGACACGTCGCGCGACCGCTCAGGACGCTCCATCGCCTGGGCGAGCGCATGGACGAGCAACCGCGGGTGGCACGGTGACCGGCGCGGGGACGACTGTCGTCGTCGCTGGTGGGACGAGTGGGATCAACCTCGCGATCGCGCGGGCGTACGCCGCGCGGGGCGCCCAGGTCGCGGTGCTCAGCCGCAGCCAGCAGAAGGTCGACGACGCCGTTGCCCGGTTGTCGGGGCAGACCACCGCGCGTGGGTACGCCGCCGACGTCAGGGACGGCGAGGCCGTGCTGTGGCTGACGTCGCCGCGCGCGTCCTACATCACCGGTGCCGTGCTGAGCGTGGACGGCGGGCTGGCTCTCGGCGGCTCTTCGGCGATCGCTGCCGCCATGCGGGCGTAGATCTCATCCCGTAGGGGGAGACCTGCTTCTTTCTGGTTCCTCACCGATCGGGCGGCCTTCACGATCATCTCCGATGGGGTCGACGTCTACCCGCAGGAGATCGATCCATCGTCAGGCGTCGAGTCCGAGCTCCCGGCGGGCCAGTGACTTCCACACCTTGAGGTGGGGATCCGTGAGCGGGTCGCGCGGGTCGAACGAGTACGTCAGCGCGACTCCACGCATGCTCGTGTTGAGCATCTCGCGAAGAGCAGTGTAGTTGGGGTGCCGGACGAGTTCGGGCCCGAACATCTTGTCGATCTCCGCCCTGATCACGTTGCCGAGAGCGTACTCCCTGGGCGCGAGCGCCTCGGCCAGACGCGCGTTGTAACGCGCGGCCAGCCAGAGTTCGGTCGCCGCCCAGAAGTAGCCCTGATGGTAGGTCGACCACACCGCGTCGACGGCGGCCTCGACGCGGTCGTGCGGCGAGCGGGGCCAGTTGGCGGAATCGTGGGTCGAGGAGATCCGCACCTCGGCGATGTGCTGTACGGCCGCGACCAGGAGCGCGTCCCGGTGAGGGTACTGATGGAGGAGCCGCCCGCGGCTGACTCCCGCGCGCTCCTGGATCTTCAGCGTGGAGGCGCCGCTGTAGCCGAACTCGATCAGGACCTGGACGGCGGCGTCGAGGATGTGCTGCTGAGTGGTCCGGCTGCGCGCGGCGTAGTCGGCGTAGCGTGGGGCCGCCGCCTCGGTTCCGCTCCCGTTCGACGTCATCGTGTCCTTCC